>JBJKOR010000487.1:0-4017 GCA_046707185.1 Anaerolineales bacterium
AGCGAGACTTTCACCGGTTCCGTATGACGGCCATAGATCACCGCCGGAAGCTTTCCCTCGCGGCGCAAGGCCTTTACCTGCTTTCCGCGCACATCGCGCTTGGATGCCTTTAGTACAGCTTTCTCCATCTTATCTCCTCGAGCGCCTCTCACCCTGTTGTACAGGATTACCTTCGCTCTTTAGAATGAATTTATGCCTTGTCTAAAATCGAATACATGCTTTTAGCAAAGCGGGCTGAATTTTAGCCGGATGAATGCCATTCGTCAAGCCAAACACGGTTAGTTACAGCTTCGGCAAGACAATCGATTGCTGCTTCTGGTATTTACCTTTCTTATCAGCGTAGGAAATTTCGCATTCCTCATCGGCCTCGAAGAAGAGAACCTGGGCAATGCCTTCGTTGGCATAGATCTTGGCAGGCAAAGGCGTGGTATTGGAAATTTCAAGCGTGACGAAACCCTCCCACTCTGGCTCGAACGGCGTGACGTTGACAATGATGCCGCAACGCGCATACGTCGATTTGCCGAGACAAACCGTTAGCACTTTGCGCGGGATGCGGAAATACTCGACCGTCCGCGCCAGGGCAAACGAATTCGGCGGGATGACGCACACCTCGCCGACAAAGTCCACCATGCTTTTCGGATCGAACTGCTTCGGGTCCACAATCGCGCCAAAAACATTGGTGAAGATCTTGAACTCGTCAGCGACGCGGATATCGTAGCCATAAGATGAGACGCCAAAAGAGATGGCATGATTGCCTGCCTGGCTTTCGCTGAACGGTTCGATCATTTTCTGCTCTTTTGCCATCTTGCGGATCCAATGATCTGGTTTAAGTCCCATAAGATTCTCCTTGAAGATAGATTATTTAACAACAAATTCCACGTAGGTGAGCTTACCCGGTTGGACCTCGATCTCGCGAGTGTAAGGCAGGTAAGCATCACTAAAACTAATTTTATATTTTCCAGCGGACACATCACCGACCGCAAAGTTCTCCTGTAAATCGGCGTCGCTCAGCACATGATTCTTTTCCGGTCCATACGTTTCTACCTGCAAAGTGGAAGCCGGATGATTTGCGTCCGAAGGATCGTCTTGAATCTTGATATTGGTTTGTCGCAGCAGGTTGCCTTGCTGGTCGACAATTCGAAGCGCAATGGCGCCCGTTCCCTTAAGCGGGATGAGCCACAACGCAGGATTACTGCTGTGGGCGTACGTATTCTCTCCAAGGCGCACCTCGAAATGCAGATGGCTGCCCATGGCAATCCCCGATAAACCGACGCGTCCGATCAACTCACCGGCGTGAACCGTCTGCCCAACCGTAACATCGATCTCGGATAAGTGACCATATAACGAATAAACGGGCTGATCGATCCCTGCGAAGCTATGCTGGACAACGACGACATTTCCATAGAAATTCGCGTAAGGCCCCACCAGCACCTTTCTATCGCTCCCGGCGAAGACAACGCTTCCATCCGCGGCGGCCCCGACCGGCGTCCCGCTCGCATTCGGCAGATCGATCCCATGATGCGGCTCAAGCGTACCACCTTCCGTCTCGCCAAAAAGATAGGACATCTCCGGCAAGATTCGATATGGCAAATGCAATGGATGTTGAAAGAAGAAATGACCGTCGAGAATGCAATACGTCACAGCAGGGTCGCACGGAACAGCAGTCACAGTTGGCGTCTCGAGAATGGCCGTCGCCGAAGGCACAACCGGCAACGATGTACTCGATGGAGCTACCGTGATAACTGGAAGTGCAGTGCAGTGATGGAATGCGAAACCGATAACGCACGAGCTGTATTACATGAAGTCAATAGTGCGCTCAACACGACGACCAAGAACACACGCGGCATTAGGAAGTCAGCCCTCCGCGTGTTTTCATCGTCTGGCGGATTTCCTTTTCTATCGCATCCGCCTGCTTTTCAAGATCAACCAATTCCTTCAACATCTTCTCCCCTGCTGATTTATCTTCCAACGAATTCAAATTGATTCGCACGTTATATCCGGCGGCGGTCAACGCAGCACGCGCCAGCGCTGCGCCGGACATCGCATCACTGATCGCATTTTTGTTGCCATCTTTAGCACAACGCGCCGCAAGTTCCATCACCTTGACGGCATTCTTGACCGTGTGGAGCGGAACATACGCGGCGTTGAGCATCGCGATTTGGATCGCCGCCGCGCGTGCCTTTTGTTGTTCTTCCGTTTCCTTCGGAAGCTTGAAGGCGCCCATCACCGCTTCGAACGCCGCAGAATCATCTTCGACGGCGTGCGTCAATTCTTTTCTCAACCCCTCGGCTTGCACGCGGATTGCCTGCATCGCGGCTTCGACTGCCGCATATTTCTTCTTGCCAATCGTCAGGCCGGCCACCATCGCCACCAATGCCGCGCTCATTGCGCCTGCATAAGCCGCCGCAGAGCCGCCGCCCGGCGCGGCAGACGCGGCCGCTAGATCATTGAGAAAATCTTCGTTGAGTGTAGACAATGGACGATTGACGATGGACGGTGATTCACGGTCTATGGTCTTCGGTCCACTGTCTGTTGCATAAAGCCGCGATTCCAAGATTTGTTCGGGGCTGAATTGATCGAGCTGCGTATACCAAACCGCCGCATCGATCAACGCTTCCTGCGGAATCAATCCGACCAATTCGCTATGATGGATGGCAACGCCGTAACGTTGGGCTTCACGGCGAATGGTCTCGACCACACGTCCAATCGGAGTTTCGCGGAAATTCGTCAGGTTCATCGAGACTTGGGCACGGCCCTCAACCAGCAACCCCAGCGCCTTCACATATCGCAACCCGCCGGAAGACTGACGAACAGCTTTCGCGATTTTCTTCGCAATATCTACTTCGTTCGTCGTCAGATAAACATTGAAGGCGATCAACGGATCGCGCGCACCGATCACAGTCGCGCCCGCCGTTCCAAGTTTGGCCGGACCGAAATCGGGCTTACGATCCGGATTGAATTCGATCTCAGATTTGAGTCCTTCGTATTGACCGCGACGGATGTTTTCGAGATTTATTCGCTCCGGACGCGTCGCCGCCGCTTCATACAAATAGACCGGGATATTGAGTTCGCTACCGACGCGTTGACCTAATCTCTTGGCCATCGCCACACAATCTTCCATCGTTGCACCGGAGATCGGAACGAACGGGCACACATCCGTCGCACCGATGCGCGGATGTTCGCCGGTATGTTTGTCGAGATCAATCAGTTCGGAGGCCGTTTTGATGGCGCAGAACGCGGCTTCTTCCACCGCATCCGGTGGACCGGCGTAGGTCAATACAGTTCGATTGTGATCGAGATCGGACGAACGGTCGAGCAGACGCGCGCCTTCGACTGAAGTGATCGCCGCGACGATTTGGTCAACAACTTCTGGCCGGCGCGCTTCGGAAAAATTGGGAATACATTCGATGAGTGACATAGGATTTTCACAAATGAAGATTGTTTGGGTAATTATAAAGCGTCATGGAAAGTTTGGGGACATAGTAAAATATGGGGATTAACTAAACCCAAGTAGACAAAATACCGTTAGACACACTCCGCGGTCAACGCCGCGTCGCCCAGGAACTCTTGATGTCCTCAAGCCAAAACCATAAAAGCATCAATTTGCCAACGCTTCAATTTCTCAAAATAATTAAATGGCTGGCGTTCACTATTATTTTGGTGACAATCAATTTCTTTGCCATAAGGAATATCGTCTTCTTATCAAGAGATATGCTATATGGCGATAATTCTGTCAGATCACTGATTCCCTCCCCCATCTATGCGCCAGTACGAATACCGACAACGCCAATCACATCTAAATATCAAGCAGAAAATCGAGTGGGTACCGATTTCGCTCAGGTCTATTTTCCAGCCCAATATACTGCATCCTTGGATAATGCTTACATTCGCCAGGAGACGCTCGATCCCTGGAGAAGAGCGTCCAGGTATGCCCCGCTTATAATTGACTTTTGTGCAAAAACTCTATGCAAATTAAGCTTTGGATATTCGTCTCTCTGGAACATTCTTATACAAGTA
>JBJKOR010000488.1:0-1913 GCA_046707185.1 Anaerolineales bacterium
CGCTGCAAACATTTGCATAAACATTGGCATACAGAATAGGGGGTGACCACCGTTTTGTCTGTGGGAATCAGAAGATGCTGGAAGACTTGCTCACCTATAAGCGATATCTTTTCATATATACTTCCGAGATCCTGCGCGAAACAATAAACCTAACAGGAAATTATGTACCTGAGTGGGGTTTTCAATATCACACAACAAGCTTGACAAAACCTATAGTTTAAAGTAATATCTAACCAGTTGGTTTTCTAACCAACCAGTTAGATAAACAGAAAGGAAAAGATGGCAAAGTCTGGAAGTAAGCGAAGAGGAAGAACACATGATGCGGAAGGTGCGCGTGAAGCGATATTGAACGCCGCCGAAGAAGTGTTTGCAGAGCATGGTTTCGATGGGGCACGGATTGACGTCATTGCCAGGGTTTCAGGCTACAACAAAAGCCTGATCTTTCAATACTTTGGAGATAAGCTCAAACTTTATGGGGAGGTTATCCGGCGCGCAGACGAGCAGACGCGAGCTATGCAAAATGAGGCGCTCACCAGCTTGATGAAAGGTGCGGAGGAATTCGATTCTGAGCAGGTTAGATCGCTCTTGGGCAGGTTTGTCGGCTGGTATTTTGATTATCTGCTTGAACACCCGCATATCCACCGGATCTACATGTGGGAGATGGCCGAGGGCTGGCAGACCATGTCCAAGATCTTCACACAACGCGATTTCGACGATGTAGACGAATTTGCGCCTGTGCTCGCGAAACTGCAAGGAGTGGGGGTACTCCGCCCAAGCCCTAATCCCCTCATCCAGATCTCTACTGCGCTTTTTACTACCGCTCTACATTTATCCATACCGCCACTCTATAAGACGCTCATGCCTAATGTTGATTTTGCTTCTCCAGCTGAATTGGCGCTGGCCCGCGAGTTTGTCATTAGTTTTATCGTAAATGGGCTCCTCATTCAACCAAAGGTAAAGCTTAGAAAGAAATAATTTATGCTGGGACGCACTTGGGCAATTGCTCAAAAAGAATTTATTCAACTCTTTCGTCTTCCCATCGTTATGATCGGGATGACCGTGGGTGTGGCGTTGGAGTTGGTGCTATTTGCGGTTGCAATTCACAACAACGTGAACCATGTTCCGATGGTGGTAGCCGACCAAAGTCAAAGCGAGGCGAGTCGTTCCTATCTGAACGCTTTCACAGATTCTGCTAACTTCGATATTGTCAGCTTTGTTCCAGATCAAGCCAGTGTGATCCGGGCCATTAACAGCGGCCAGGCCGGAATTGGACTGGTGATCCCTGCAAACTTTGCAGAGGGTGTGCAACAGCAAGATGCAAATGTTTTGATAATTGTGGACGGTTCCGATTCTTTCACAACCCAATCCGCGTATGGCAATGCCGAGGCGATTTCTCAGCAATATTCAGTAAGCCTTACTCATCAACAACTCAGCTCCCTGGATGCTCACATCCAGATTCTTTACAACCCAGACTTGGAAGACTTGTGGTTCATTGTGCCGGGCTTTGGTGCATTTCTTTTATGGGGTATAGGGCTCAAGTTGACGGCTTTTGGAATCGTACGCGAACGCGAAGCGGGTACTATCGAGGCCTTGTTGGTTACACCGATTCGTCCTATTGAATTGATGTTAGGCAAGATGATCCCAAATTTGTGCATCGCCATCTTCAATTTGTTGTTGACTTACTCGATTGGGATGCTGGTCTTCGGCGTTCCGTTCCGTGGAAGTATTCTCTTGTTCTCGGCACTCGCCGGCCTCTTTGCGATTGGCACCCTGGGTATGGGATTGGCAATCTCGTCTATTTCCCAGAGCCAAGTGCAGGCGAATCAATTGGCAGTCTTGTTGAATATTGCCGTGATGTTCGTGAGCGGCTTCATGTTTCCCGCCTATGGACTGCCGATACTTTTGCGTGCTTT
>JBJKOR010000489.1:0-2665 GCA_046707185.1 Anaerolineales bacterium
TGCTTTGGCTTGCAGATTGCAAAACACACAGCCTTTTTCCTTGTTTGCATTTTCGATTTATGTCATACGCCACGGAGACCAAATGTATTTCATAGGATGGGTTGATTGTAGCAGAGTTTTGATTGACGTTATAGAGAATTATTTGATACTTTGCTATGGATTTACGCGGATTGAATTTCAATTCCAATACAGGCGGTAGTAAACGGATTAAAAAGATGTGTGTTGTTTTGGGTGATGATTGATAGTAAAGCATCATGGGATTTTTAGATTTACAAAGTTCGATTGTCCGTTAATTATTTCCAAACTTATATGTTCACCTTCTTGATATGGATTTAGGTTTGCAGCATATACATCCCATATTCCATCTGATGCAGGCAACTCAAATGTCCCATCGTTCAATGATTGTCCCCATGAACTAGCACCATCGCTTCTATTTGCGAATATCCGTATTCCACTTGCGGGGACTTTACCTTTAATCATTGTTGTTGCTTTTTCAAAAATGAAGGTTATAGGCTTTGACAAAGGCAATGTGACATTCATTCCTTGCGTTAATTCAAAATATCCTGTCAACATACAATTGTTCATAACCCTACTTGAGCATTTAATGCCGACTACTTGCACGTTCCAAATTGGATTTGTGCTTGACGGGAGGTAAGTGCTGAAACTACCATTTACTCCACTATAAACATCTACTCTTTGGTCTCCTTGGTTAATAGCGAGATTGATTCCTTCAATGGGGTATCCTTCTGAGTCAACCACATTGCCAAAAATATCTGCTTTTGGTGTTGATGTGGAGTAACCTATTTTCACTGGCATTGATGTCGAGAAGCCTGTTTTTGGCTTGTTTACAACGACAATAACACTATTATTATTCCCTTGAATTTCTTGAATCAGTTCGTTTTGAGTAAATTTTACGTGGAATGTCTTTCCAATTTCATATTCCTCCCGCTTAACCTCGCCAGTTTCATCTTGCCATATTACAAACAAATAATAGGATCTTTCTGAAGTAAGTTCCATGGTTTCTTGAACACCAACTTTTAAATCAATGGGACCTAAACCTATTGTAAATTTTGGGACAATTCCGCCCGAAACAGCAACTTTCCCAGTATTGTCTACCGAAACTGTTACCTCAACCGGGCCAGCTTCTGCGCCAACATAAGCTTGACTGCTACCAGTTGGATTACTACAACTAGATAGTAATAATGTTGCAGTTAGTATTATCGCAAATGACCATTTCATAAACTATCCTTTTTAGCCCAACTAAAAACTAGGTTCTCCGCCTAAGTGCTCTTTGGGGACTTGTCGTTTGTCTCAGCCACCGGAAGCTTCCGCCTGCGATACGTGTCATAGTCCGGGATGAGGCGGGTGTATTCGCTGTCCATCAGCGGGGAGGAGATCATAAAGTCGGCGGAGGCGCGGTCGCAGGCCATCGGGATGTTCCACACCGCGGCCATGCGCAGGAGTGCTTTGATGTCCGGATCATGCGGCATCGGCTCGAGCGGGTCCCAGAAAAAAATCAGGAAGTTGATCTCGTCATCGACGATCATCGCACCGACCTGCTGGTCGCCGCCCAACGGTCCACTCTGCAGTTTCGAGACCTTGAAATCCAGTTCACGTTCGAGCATTTCACCGGTTGTGCCTGTCGCATAGACTTTGTGATGCGCCAGCAGGTCCCGGTTGAATTTGGCCCACTCCACCAAATCCTGCTTTTTATTGTCGTGTGCCACCAGCGCGATCTTCTTTTCTTTTTCCATCATGATTTTATTTGCGCTCATAGGTTTTGCCTTTTTGAGAATAGTATATCAGTTATCAATTTTGGGGATTTGTGGGAAGCCGAATGAGAACCACACTGATCATCACGCTGTTCGGAACGATGATCTGCTCATCATCTGTATCTCGCAGGACGGTAAATCCGAGCGTCAACGATTCGACTTTGCCGGTCAATAATCCTTTGGGCGTATTCAGTTGGACCCGGTCCCCGACGCGAAAAGGGCGATACAGCAAGAGGGAAACACCCGCGATAAGGTTGCCCAGGGTTGCCTGTGCCGCAATGCCGATCACAATGGATATCACGCTCACGCCTGCCAATAGGGCGGTGCCCAGCGAACGCAGCACCGGGATCAATTGAGCATATAGGATGATCGCGCTGATGAAAATAAGCACTTGCAGTAATTGGGCTACAAAATTTACAGTCGTCCTATCGTGAAGATGTTCCGCGCTTCTCATCATGAATACGTGCGTCAAACGCGCGCCCAGGATTGCCAGGATCAGAAAGAAAAGCCCGTAGATCAGCGCGCCGGTAAGGGTGGCCGGGCTTAAAAGGTCTCTTATGGAAAATAAGAAGTTTGTCATGGTTTTGTGTTTTTAAGTATATCGTAATTCATACGCGGTTGCGCACGAACCTTGATCTGCTCATCTCTTGCACTCATTGGCTCTCTGGGAATCTCCGGGGTGCTGACTACATATGGCGGCAATCTCTACAATTTCGGGTAGAACCACCGCCATATCTGGCGGCTATCACGGCAACTCCCAAAGAACCTCTAAGTTCTCTCTGTAAACAGCATTGCCTGTTCTTTTCGTACTCCTATATGTATTTTACAAAGTGGTTGTGAAGTGAAAAATAATTTCTTCCCCCTTCCTCCACCCTTCCAAAATTGACTCTGTA
>JBJKOR010000490.1:0-5397 GCA_046707185.1 Anaerolineales bacterium
GGCTTTAATGGCAACGATTGCCCTATACCTGCGCTCAAGAAACTCCAAGAATAAAACAAACATCTGGAAAACTTCCATGATTGGAATCAGCTTATTGCTTGTCAGCGGAGTGGATTTTATCCCAGCACTAATTCAGATGATCGGGACCAGGCTTTTCACAGGGAGCGCCTACCCCTACGGCGATATCGAACATTGGAATGAGCAAATAACCGCCTGGGTTGGTTCACTATCCTGGGCACCGCATCATGTAGCCGCGCTGATTGCATGTTTGACAGGTCTGTTACTATTTCACTCGGTTCGAGATAAAAAATTATCCAAACAAATTACAGCATCTATCGTAGCTGGATTTGCCTTCGCATCCGCCGTCGGGCTCTCAGTATACGTCACTCTAGTGTTCGTGCTATTTTGGGCGTTACAGATCATTGTCTTTTTTTCCAAAAGAGAGAAAACAATCAGCGGATTAATGGTTTTAACAGGAATTTTTGCAATCGTTCTCTCCAGTCCATTTCTCATAGGATTAGCGAGCGGAAACAATTCCGCGTCTCCCGGTACCTTTCCATTGATTCTTTCAGTCCGGCCATTTCTCCCCGCCTTTATATTTTCATCCAATTTCTCACCGCTTCTACTTAACTTAAGTTTTCTTCTTCTCCTCCCACTTAACTATTTGATGGAACTAGGCTTTTTCTTTATTGTAGCAATAATCTGGCTTCAAAGAAATCGGAAAGACTCTTGGAAACAAAACAATTTTTATTTTTCAGAAATTCTCTTGCTTGCGGTTACAGCGTTCGCAGGATCATTCGTTCAATCAACCACCATAGCCAGCAACGATTTGGGATGGCGAGCGTGGCTGCCCGGTCAGTTTATATTATTAATTTGGGGCGTTGACATCATTGATAGGTTCTTTTACAACGGGCTGCAAAATAAATCCAATGCCATACGACGAACATCGCGCCTATTAAGAATATTTGCAGTTCTCGGCCTATTGACAACTATTACTGATGTGATCCTTTTGCGAACATGGCCCATTCTTGTCGACACGGGAATTCCAGGTCTTCCAAATAGCTTCAGCCCCGACGCCCAATTAGGCAAAAGGACATTTTCGGCGAGATTGGCGTACGATTACATCAACCAGCATACCCCGGAAGATGCTTTGATACAGGATAATCCGAGTGACTTGTTAAATCGTCCGATTGGATTGTATGCGAATCGCGCCATTGCTATTTCATCTCATACCGCCTTTGGTGTTTCAATACAAGATATTAAAGCCAGAGCCAATTTAATTTCAACAATATTCGAATCCGATTCCAGTTGGAATGAGATAGATCGAGACTGCAAATCCAATTTCATCAATATCATCATTACTACCGATCTTGATCCCATTTGGAAAAACCTGCCAAGCCTTGAACAACAGCGGAAGCCGCTTTACCAAAATCAATATTATGCCGTCTTTTCATGCGGATGATAAAGTATCACCTTGAAATAAGGTTGCTATTCCACAAGAATCGAAATGTTGGATTGAATAAGGAGCCTACTTTGGTATTCCATTCTGTTGCGCGGGGAATGGCCAAGGTACCCCACTCATCTGCTGCGAGAGTTTGAAAGTGATCGAATTCGGGAACAAAATCAAAGTGAAGCGAAGGAGGATGCTGGAAATATTGCTCTAACCCAATCCAATCAATGAGAGGAAATGGTTATCATAAAACGCTGCGGTCCGTACAGCCGAACGATTAATTTCATAACGAGGCGTCATTGCTCCCACCAACAGCATAAAAATTAAAATTACTTTTAATAGCATATTCTTACTCGTAAGTAAATACCGCACGCATCCTAACGAAAGAATGTAAAGCGCGGGTATCGTGGAGCGCATCATGAAGTCCCAGGTTCCGCCGAAATTAACGTATGGAGCGAAGATCAAAACGCCTCCTGCAACATACCACATCCAATCCGATTTGTTGGCAGGCAACAAAACCAGCCAAATCAGCATACATTCAAGACACAGGAAAATAACATAAGCGACAAAAGAATCGGGCAAACCGATTTCTCGTGTTTGAGAGGCGAGGTTCGTAGTAAAAAACAAAGCGGAAACAGCGCCTACTGCCAGACCCGAAAAATTTTCAAGCGTCAAGAGATGCTGTACCAAAGGAATAAACCGCCTCGCCACCGGTTGGCTGCGAAACGAAAGAAGCATTTCCTTTATGACGCTTCCAGCAAAAAACGGGATCATCCCTAAAGCCGGAAAAGGGGCGAGAAAAAAACACATTCCTCCCAACCAAAGCAAAGGGCGGCTGTCGGCAGATGAAACAAAAAGAGCCATAGCCAACAAGGCGGGCACGAATTGGTTATAAGTCCAGTACAGATCGGTTGTGAAGGATGAGTATTGAAATGGCGCATTCCACCATTCCAAATGTTGAATCGGAGGCCATAACAAAGGATAGGTATATCCCCGCATATTTTGAAACAAAGCGACGCCGATGAAATCCATTCCGCTAAAAAAGATAATAAGCAAAGAAGTTTTTATCAGGGAAATTTTCAATTTCGATGCAGTTAATACAATGGACAAGGCAATCCCGACATAAGTCCATAGAAACAAACTGAAATTCGCAGCTGCCCAGCCCCAAAATTTACCAATCAGCGCTGACGGCAGCCAGAACCCAAAATAGTAAGACATCAACAGCACAGAAGAAATCCCAAATTGCTTCGATACATCCGGTTTAAAATGATATACAACGGGCCAAGGGTAATTGATGAGATCATGAAAAACGGCATTGCGGCTGTGATGATCCCAGTTTTGAAAAGCATAACCACCCACACCGGATAAGACCATCCATACCCCCAACACAAGGATCGTCACGATCAAATCGGAGCGATGAAAGCAAAACACATCTTTGGATGGCAAAGCGCGCCAAATGGATACAAATCCTGCCGCCGCAACAGAAACAACAACAATTGCTGCAATCCAATTGAGCCACCCTATGCAAAAAAGAATAAACGGAATAAGTAAATAAAGATATGCAATTTTCTTAATGACTGTCACATCGAGCATAATTCGACCAAATAGAATGATAGGCCTCCTATCGGAAGCCTATCATATTATCCTTCTCAATTAATTAGTCAGACTGGGCGCCGGCGCCTTCGAACGCATGATTGCCCAAATCAGCACAGCGATCAGGAGAAGAACAACCGCCCAAACGACATATAACGCACTTCCCGTCACGCCCGCATACTTGACCACGATCGGCGCAATGATGACCGAGACCAGGTTCACCACTTTGATCATCGGGTTGAGCGCCGGACCCGCCGTATCCTTGAACGGATCACCGACGGTGTCGCCGACCACGCTGGCCTTATGACGTTCCGAACCTTTGCCGCGATCATTCTTCGGGTCTCTGGGTTCGTCTTCGATCAGCTTCTTGGCGTTGTCCCAGGCGCCGCCGGAGTTATTCAAGAAGACCGCCAGCAATTGTCCAGAGACAATGATGCCTGCCAGGAAACCGCCCAGGGCTTCAACTTGCAGCATCAGGCCAACCACAATGGGCGTCACAATGCCGAGCAAAGCCAAAGACACCAATTCCTTCTGCGCGGCGGTCGTTGAAATCCCAACTGCCTGCCTGTAGTCCGGTTTGATCTTACCGTCCAATACACCAAGCTTGAACTGCCGGCGGACTTCCATCACAATCAAGGAAGCGGCACGCGCAACCGCTTGAATGGCAAACGAGGAGAACAGCCACGGCAGTGCGCCGCCGATCAACATGCCGACAAAGACTTGCGGCACGCTGACACGGATGCCGTTCGCCAAGGCTATCGGATCGACAGCGGAGACATCCGTGATGAAGGAACCGAACAGAGCCACAGCGGCAATGACTGCCGAACCAATGGCCACGCCTTTGGTAATGGCTTTGGTGGTATTACCAACTGCATCCAAATCGGCCATGACTTGTTGGGCATCCCTGGTTTCCTTATCCGTGAGTTCCGACCAGGCCATCTCACCGATACCATTGCCGTTATCGGCGATGGGCCCGAACGAATCCATTGCAACGTTGTTGCCGGTCAAGGTCAACATGCCGATGCCCGTCATCGCCACGCCATACAAAATATAGGTGACTTTACTGGCTGCATCTGCACCGGGGACAGTGCCGAAGATGAAGATCGAGGCGACAATCGTCAGCGCAATCACAAGCACCGCCCAAACCGACGACTCAAAGCCAACTGCCACGCCATTCAAAATCAATGTCGCTGGCCCGGTATCCGCCGCCTTCTTGATGTTATTCACAGGCGCGGTATGCGTGCCCGTGAAATATTCCGTCAAGCGGTCGATTGAAATAGCCAGGACAACACCCACTGCCACGGCAGCAGGCGTTCGCCACCAACCACCCAAGGCGGGATTCTGCAAATACAAAGCGCCTGCGATAAAGAACAGGATGGCCGAGATCACAGCGGAAGAGAGAAAACCGCGGAAGATGGCCGCCATCGCATCGCCGCTCTTGCCGGGGCCGCCGCGCACCAAGTACGTTCCAATAATCGAAGAAAGAACGCCGATGCCGCGCACGATCAAGGGGAAGAGAATCCACTCGATGCGCCCGGTCAAGCGCCAGAGCGCCAGGCCCAGAATCAGTCCGGCCACGATCGTCACTTCGTAGGATTCGAAGATATCTGCCGCCATACCAGCGCAATCGCCGACGTTATCGCCGACGAGGTCCGCCACCACAGCGGGATTTCTCGGATCATCTTCCGGAATACCGGCCTCCACTTTCCCAACCAAATCTGCGCCGACATCTGCTGCCTTGGTGAAGATGCCGCCGCCCACACGCATGAAAAGCGCCAGAAGCGTTCCACCAAATCCAAATCCGAGTAACGCATCCGGCGCAGCGATGCCGAGAACGATGAAGATGAGCGTACCGCCAAACAAGCCTAGCCCGTCGGTCAACATGCCGGTAATGGTGCCCGCCCGATAAGCGATCCGAAGCGAATCATCGAACGATCGTTTGGAAGCCGCCGCCACGCGTACATTGCCTTCCACAGCCATGCGCATGCCCAACTGTCCAACCGTAAGAGAGAAGCCTGCGCCCATGATAAAGGCAATGGCTCGTGCAAGACCAATCAATAATTGGACTTGGTGATAGGCGCCCGGATTCAACTGCGGCGTCATCGCGCTCATGCAAGCCTTGACTGCCGCCGCATTGTTCATATCCACTTTTTGTATTGCTATGCAATGCCATTGACTGGCTTCAGCGGATGGGGGAACGATATAAACTGAAAAGAAGAGCGCAAACGCCAGGATAATAATCAGCGGCCAGATGCTGTTGAACTGCCTGTGCAAATACGCATCCGCCCCTGACTTGATGGCGTTCCAAACCTCCTGCATTTCTTTAGTGCCTTTATCTTCACGCAGGATCTGTG
>JBJKOR010000491.1:0-10660 GCA_046707185.1 Anaerolineales bacterium
ACCACATTCTCGCCGGAACTCCAGGCGGCTTTGTTACTGCCCCAGTATAAATCAACTGCGGTATTCGTACCCGAGGCGGTATGAACTTGTACAGCGCCATTCGGAAATAATTTAAATGGCGGGAAAATAAAATCATTGCCTTTCGAATCTTTGAGATGCCAGCCGGTCAGGTCCAGTTCGCCGCTGCCTTTATATTGAACCGTGACCGTCTCGATGTTCAATGTCCCGGCACCCACCACGCTGACAATTTTGACCGTGCCTTGTTGAAGCGTGGGTACGCTTACAGCGTTCGTCCCGGCCGATATAACGGGAGCCGCTACCGGCGGGAGAGTCGCGGCGCGGTAGTTGCGGTCGTACCAATAGAGAATGGTCAACGTCACGCAGGCCGAAACAAAGATGTTGAGCAGAATATAGAAGATCAAGCGGCGGCGATCCATGGCTGTTTGTATGATAGCACAATTCAGTAATCAGTGAACAGTGAATCAGCGCTGAACACTGATTACTGGTCATTGACGACTGAGCATCAGCGCAACCCAGTCCCCCATTTGACGCTTCTCGTTCATCCTTAGACCTTTGGCTTGCGCGGCCTCCATGACGCTTTGACTCTGCTCGTGCAAAATCCCACTTAAGATGATGGCACCCTGCGGTTCGACCAAATCCGCCAATCCCACATCGAAGAGACGGATGATAATCGACGTCAGGATATTGGCCACCACCAGCGGCGCAAACTTGAAGGCAAACTTACCATCCAGAATTTCTCTCACCGATCCTTGGCCGAGGATCAGTTCATCGCCAATTCCATTGACATCCGCATTCTCGCGCGAGTTCTTGACCGATTCCAAATCAGTATCCACGCCGAGCGCAGATTTCGCTCCAAGCTTCAACGCTGCGATGGACAGAATGCCAGAGCCGCAGCCGACATCAATAACGGTGAAGGCCCTAAAGGTCTCGGAGACCTTTAGGGCCTCAACATAATTTTCGATCAATTCCAAACACAACTGCGTTGTCGGATGCGTACCCGTGCCAAATGCCATGCCGGGATCGATCTTGATCGGGATGCGATTCGGTTCCGGCGAATCCAGCCACGCCGGGACGATCATCAAGCGCTCGCCGATGGGGATCGGTTTATAGTGCTGCTTCCACGCTTCCATCCAGTTCTGATCGGCAATGGGAGTAAACGTGGCCGCGGGCAAAGGTTGAATCATTCCAAGATAATACAACGACTCTTCCAGCTTTTGCCGCGTCTCTTCGATGTGTTCATCCATCGGCAGATAGGCACGCACCTCGATCGGTCCCGTTGCCGTGCCTTCATCTTCATCATCGACAAACTTTACGCCTTGCTCGGTCATCACGCCGTTCGGAGCGAAGCGCGCCAACACGTCCGCAACCGCTTCGGCCAACTCCCCATTTACAGTCAAAGAAACTTCAAGCCAGTTCATCGTCTACCTTTTCTGACAATCGTTTTAGCAATACACGATCTGATGGTCGAACATCCGGCAAATCATCCAGTGCAAAGTATTTCATTTCAGAGACTTCAAAGGTCGGTTGAAAGCCTCCACCAACGATTTCACACCAATAAAATAATCCCAAAATATGTTTTGAATTTGCGTTCTTCGCTATCAATAATTTTTTGACTTCAACATCGAATCCAATTTCTTCTTTCACTTCACGGATAACCCCGTCTTCCGGCCCTTCACCGGGATTGATATTACCGCCCGGCAATCCCCACGGATACCTTTCTTGATAGGTCAATTTTTCAAGAAGGATTCTACGTTCATCGTCAAGAATCACGGCGGACGCAAAAACTTGAAACGAAGGACGAATGATACGCGAAAGGATTCCCTGTAATGGCTTCGGAAGCATCTTCCAAATGAACAGCAATAATTTCATCGACTCTCCTCCAGCGGTTTCATCGTGCTGAAGCTTCGACATGACAGAACATCATAAACGATTTTCAATTCGCCGGAAAGGAGAATGCAATATTCGTGTAAATTCGCGGAGATTAGCGGAAAAGATTCAAGCGCAATAAGCAGACAAGGATTTGTGATAAACTTCGTCCTTGAAATTCCTTTGGAGAAAAGACATGCCTGCCCGAAAAACCTATTCCATCAAAATTGCGGGATTGAATCGTAAACTCCCCTTGTTTGAAATCAAACCCGGATTGCGGATCGCAATTCTCAACATCCTCGGCGATACCGAACTCGTCCAAGCCTGTGCAAGAGAATTAAGCAAACAGCTCAAGAATATCAAGTTCGATCTCCTCGTCACTGCCGAAGCCAAGTCGATCCCGCTGGTTCATGCGCTCTCCGTCATAAACAAGAAGCCATACGTCATCCTGCGAAAAGTCTATAAGCCGTACATGGGCGAAGCTTTGACGGCGGAAACGCTTTCCATCACGACCGGACAGCCGCAAATTCTGATCCTGGATGAGAAAGATCGCAAAGTAATGAAAGGCAAGAAGATCGTCCTGGTCGATGATGTCATCAGCACCGGCTCGACCCTGCAAGGCATGCGCATGATCGCCGAGAGAGCAGGCGCGTCCGTTGTCCAGGAGGCTGCCATTCTAACGGAAGGCGAACGCTCAAAGTGGGACAGCATCATTTCGTTGGGACATTTACCACTATTTACTGACTAAAGGCGCGGAGAGATGATATGCTGATCATCGCCAGCGATCTTCATCTTACCGATGGAACCTGCGCCAAATCCATTTCACCCAGCGCATTTCATTTATTTGCCAGCCGACTGCATGAGTCGGCCATTCAAGCCTCGTGGCGCGAAGATAACACCTACCGTCCCATCGACGGGATTGACCTCGTGCTGATGGGCGATATTCTCGACCCGCTTCATTCCACCCGTTGGCTGGATACCCAACCCGGTGAGGCGGACTACATCCGTCCCTGGCTGGATCCGCTCAAGCCCGGCTACGATGCCAAACTCCGCGAAGTGACGCGGGCCATTATCGATGCAAACGCCGAAGGCTTGGGCGTCATCAAGGAACTTTCGCGTCCCGGCGCGCTGACCATTCCTCCTGCAGCCAGCAGCGGCAAGCCAGATTATGAATCCAAGAATCGGGTCGTGGTGCCGGTACGCGTCTATTACACCATCGGCAACCACGATTGGTATTATCACCTTCCCGATCAACGCTTCGATGCGATTCGGGGAGACATCATCGACGTGCTCGGCCTCGATAATCCCACACATCTTTTCCCGTATGAAATGACCGAATATGATCTGCTCGATGAGTTACAGACGCGTTATAAAATCCTGATGCGTCACGGCGATTATTACGATCACTTCAATTATGATCCCACAGAAGGACGCAATGCCGGAACCATCGGCGATGTCTTTGCGATGGAAATATTGAACCGCTTTCCGGTCGAAGTACAAAAGCAATTAGGAAATCAATTGCCGGACGGCTTGCTTGAAAGTTTCCGGCGCATCGTGAATGTGCGACCCGTTCTCGCGACTTCCTTGTGGATCGAAAAACAAATCAAGGACCGCGCCGGTTCGCCCGCGCTGGAAAAGGAGTTGAAGAAAATCTGGGATCAAGTCTGTGATGATTTTCTGGATAACGGTTTTATCCGCAAGGCCAATAAGGCCTTCCAGTTCGACACCGTGGACATGCTCCAACTGGCGATCAAAATTACGGACCGTACTTCCTTTACAACGATCAATGAATTGATGAACTGGGTACGCAGCAAAATGGGAAGCGGCGAAATTTCCTACGCGGCACACGCCCTGAACGAATCAGCTGTAAAAAACGAGCAAGTGCGTTTCGTCGTATACGGTCACACCCATTTTCACGAGGTCATTCCACTGGATGTCTATGGCTATCCCTCAGATCCCAAGAACCAGATCTATATCAATTCCGGTACGTGGCATTCGTATTATGCGATTGCCGTCAGGAATAATTTCAAGCTTCACCAACCTGATGATTTCGTGCCGTACCAAACCATGACCTATCTTACGTTCTATAAAGATGACGAACGCGGCGGTCGAAGGTTCGAAGCCTGGTCTGGCACGTTTGCCTGAAATGAGATCATGTACTTGATGCGAGCGGCCAGGAACTCTCGCATTTTTATGCCATGTTTGAAAAATTGAAATCCCGCGCTCTTACTCTCAAAAAAGAATTATCTGTGCTTTCCATTGCATTGCGCGATCCGCGTACGCCATGGTATGCAAAAGCCTTGATAGGCTTGGTGCTTGCCTATGTCCTCAGTCCCATTGATTTGATTCCGGATTTCATCCCCGTGCTTGGCTATCTCGATGACCTCGTCCTTGCTTCAATCGGAACTGCATTGGCAGTGAAGATGATTCCTGCTGAAGTTCTAAGCGACGCGCGCCGGAAAGCAAATCCAACCGGGCGAGATAGTAAAATCAAGGAATGACACTCAAACGTTCATTCCTTCTTCTATGTATCTTTCTATTCGCATGCCAGCCGAAAAAGATAACAAGCACGCCTCCCCCTCTGACCAAAACGGTTACGCCCTCTCCACAGCCGACTGCCACCCTCGAGCCGACCGCCACACTGACGCCCACGCCTGCGCCGCGCTACTTCACCGAAAATTTCGATTCATCGTTATCTCACTGGTCAACCCTGGCGACTAATACTGTCGTTCCTGACGTTCAACTCCAAAGTGGATTCCTCATCTTCAACCTAAGACAGCCCAACGATTGGGCGGATACGATCTACTTTGGAAAAAGTTACCAGGATGTGCGCGTGGACGCGCAGGTTGAAGTCCGCGCCGGAAACGATGGCACGGTGGGAATTGTCTGCCGCTACAGCCAGATCAATGGCTGGTATGAATTCAATATTTATGCCGATCAAACTTATATGCTGATGTACGGTCAATGGCTGTCACCGGGCATCGCGCGCTATACACCGCTTCACCATACAAGTTCCGAAAAAATCAAACAAGGCTCGAATCAGATTGGGCTGGTTTGCCAAGGCGATACACTAACGCCGTATATCAACAACGTGCGGATGATCACCTACAAGGATACTAAAGTCGGGTTGACGGATGGCAACATCGGTTTGACAGCTTCCTCGTTCACAGATGCTCCGTTTGTCGCGGCGTTCGATTGGGTGAAAGTGAGCGCTCCTTAACCCCCTCTGCCCTTCGGGCACCTCCCCCGAATACGACGATGAAAAATCTGAATCGTCGCATTCGGGGGAGGAAAGGTGGGGGCTGTCTTAATGTAATTTCTATGTTACGTTAACGTTTTTCTTTCATACATCGAGTATCCTATGCGGCATACTTCATGTCATTGTGAGCAAACGCGCCGGTCGAGTGGCAGCGGGATTTCGATACAGCCTTCGGCTTACTCAATCACCGCCGCTTTATCGAGACCCAGCGCTCGCAATGACATATCAACGAACAAGGAGTGTGTGCCATGGGAAAAATTATAGGGATTGACTTGGGAACTACCAACAGCGTCGTGTCCATCATGGAAGGCGGTTCGCCAACCGTGATTTCCACCGCGGAGGGCGGACGGCTCTGCCCGTCGGTGGTGGCATTCAATAAAAACGGAGAGCGCCTCGTCGGTCAGACCGCCAAGCGGCAGGCTGTTGTAAATTCAGAAAATACCATTTATTCCATCAAGCGTTTCATGGGTCGCCATTACGAAGAGACCGAAGTCGAACGCAAAATGGTTTCGTTTGAAGTGGTCGAGGGATCATCGGATGATGTCAAGGTCAAGATTCCGGTGACGGGACGCGAATACAGCCCGCAGGAGATCAGCGCCATGATTTTGGCGAAACTCAAGACGGATGCTGAGTCGTATCTCGGCGAGTCGGTGACACAGGCCGTCATCACGGTTCCCGCCTACTTCAACGACAGCCAGCGTCAGGCCACGAAAGACGCGGGCAAGATCGCGGGCCTGGATGTGCTGCGAATTATCAACGAGCCGACGGCCTCCGCTTTGGCATACGGACTCGATAAAAAGAAGAACGAAAAGATTCTGGTCTTCGACTTGGGCGGCGGCACGTTCGATGTGTCGGTGCTGGAAGTGGGCGAAGGCGTGATCGAAGTCAAAGCTACGAACAGCGATACGCATCTCGGCGGCGACGATTGGGACCAGCGCATCGTCAATTGGGCGGCGGATGAGTTCAAGAAAGATCAGGGCGTCGACCTGCGCAAGGATCGCCAGGCGTTACAGCGTTTGCGCGAGGCGGCGGAGAAAGCCAAGATCGAATTGTCATCGGTGATGGAAACCGAACTCAACCTGCCATATATCACGGCGGACGCGTCAGGGCCGAAGCACATGCAATTGAAGCTGAGCCGCGCCAAGTTCGAGCAGATGACCGAAGATTTGCTCAATCGCTGCCGCAGACCGTTCGAGGCGGCGTTGGGTGACGCGAGCTTGAATCCATCGGAGTTGGATGAAGTCGTTTTGGTCGGCGGTTCGAGCCGCATGCCGATGGCCCAGGAATTGGTGCGCAAGCTGACGAACGGCAAAGAGCCGAACAAGAGTGTCAATCCGGATGAAGTCGTGTCGGTCGGCGCGGCGATTCAAGGCGGCGTGCTCGGCGGCGAAGTCAAGGATATTTTGCTGCTGGATGTGACTCCGCTTTCGCTCGGCGTCGAGACGTTGGGCGGCGTGATGACCAAAATGATCGAACGCAACACGACGATTCCGATTCGCAAAACGGAAACGTATTCGACGGCTGCCGATAATCAAACCGCCGTCGATATTCATGTGCTGCAAGGCGAGCGGCCGATGGCTGGCGATAATATGTCGCTCGGACGATTCCGACTGGATGGAATCCCACCGGCACCGCGCGGTATCCCGCAAGTGGAAGTGACTTTCGATATCGATGCCAACGGCATTTTGCATGTTACCGCCAAGGACAAGGCTTCTGGCAAGGAACAGAAAGTAACCATCACGGCATCGACGAACTTGAACAAAGGTGATATTGACCGCATGGTGCAGGAAGGTAAGCAGCACGAGGCCGAAGATAAGAAGCGCCGCGATTTGATCGAAGCCAAGAACAACGCCGATAACATGGCGTATCAATTGGAAAAGACTCTGCGCGAGCTGGGCGATAAAGTTAAGGCTGAGGATCGCTCGAACATCGAAGGCAAGTTCAATGATCTCAAGCAGGCCGCGCAAAGCGATGATGTCGACCGCATCAAGAAAACCACCGATGATGCGCAGAATGCTTTCCATGCGCTGAGTCAGCAGTTGTATGCTCAGGGCCAGCCGCAAGCCGAAGGGCAAACGCAAGGACAAGGTCCGCAGGCTGGAGGTCCATCATCATCGTCAACGGATGGCGAAGTGATTGATGGTGAAGTGAAAGAATAAATCAAAACACAAAGAGCAAAACGCAAACAGGCGACCATTTTTAATGGTCGCCTGTTTTGATTCTGAATTTTATTACCGATTAATAAGTAAGTAAAAGCCGATCTGTTACCTTTTCTCCTTCAAGTGTCTTTCCGTTCATCTGAAAACGTTTGAGCATAGAATGACCAAGATCAATCATTATTTCATGTTCAAAAAGACCGCTAGGAATTGGTAAATCACAGATCATATTTCCTGATCGTTTTGTTCCGTCAATACTCAATGCAACATATACTCCCCTTGATTTGCACCTTTCAATCACATAGAGAAGGTGTTCCAAACTGAATGCCTGTGCGCCATACAAAATGGCTTGACTATAACTGTAAGGTGGGTCACAATAGACTAAATCGCCAGGTTTAGCCATACTCATAGCTTCTTCAAATTCAAGTTGAAAGAAAGTCGTTCCTGCAATTCGTTTGTGCCATTCATCAACACGTCGATTGAAACTTTCTGGCGAAATGGGAGTGTGAATTCCGCAAGGCGTAGACATATAACCATCAGCTTTACGGAATCGAACAACTCCGCCATAACAAGAGCGCGTGAGAAACAGTAAATCTGCGCCACTAGGTTTTTTGTTATAGGATGCTTTGATTTGCTCGTAAACTTTAACCTTGTCACCATTTGCCATTTTCTCCCATCGTTCTTGATACCAATCTTTCAGTTTTTTGGGAGAATGCTTTAGCGCTCGCCAAATTTCTATTAACGGTGCAAATGAATCTGATCCAATTGCGACCTTAGGTCTAAGCGTTCCGAGAATGCCACCGCTACCTAGGAAAGGTTCAAAGTATGTACCGAATTCGACAGGAAAGTAGGAAATAATTTCATGTGCAACGCGTTGTTTGCTGCCAATCCATTTTAAAAGCGACGTATTGAATGGTTCAACTAAACGAGTCTTGTTTGCTTGAGTTTGAAACAAATAAAGCTGTGCCGTATCCTGTATAGTTTTCATATGCGTCATTATACCAAGCGAAATAATATCCTATTTTAGGATATCTGTCAGTGGAATAAACCATGAAAAAAACTAACAAAAACGTACAACACGAAAAACTTCAAGAATTGTTGAAAAGGATTCGCCAAGATAAAGGAATTCGGCAAATTGTGTTAGCGGAAAAGTTGGGTGTTCCTCAATCTTTCATCAGCAAATATGAATCCGGAGATCGCCAACTTGATATTTTGGAATTGCGTCAAGTTTGCCAAGCAATTGGTATTTCTTTGCAAGAATTCATAAAAGAACTGGAGGATAACTTGAATGAAAGCAAATGATAAATTCTTGAATCTGCCAAAGACATTTTGGGCAAGTGTTCGTCTGATTAGCCAAGAGGTTGGTTACACAGCAAAAGGGACAGATCAAATAAAAATTCCGTCGGCGAATGAAATAAAGCTCAAACTTGGTGAGCTTGAAATTGATTATGACCAATTGCGAATTCAAATAGTAGGCTCCGAGAAAATGGATTTACTTTTAGAAGAATATTTTGCTTATCGCGCCGACATCCTGAATAATTATGTTGAGCCGCGATTGATGGATGGGAAAAAGGCAAAACAAGTTTTTCGCGACTATCTTTCTAGACTTAAGCCAGCATGCCCAATTCCTATGAACAAGCAGAAAGGCAATAAGAAAGCGCCTGCATACTTAACAGGATTGGTAAACATGTTGATTGAAGCAAATTCAAAAGGTCTACCATGTGATTATGACTCTCATCAACTTACAACCATTACTAAAAATAATTTACCTGTTCGGACTTTAGCTCGCCGTGTGGATGGAGCATTCCCAAGCAGCGTGAACCCAATAGCCATTTGGGAAATCAAAGAATACTATTACACAACCACTTTTGGGAGCCGCATTGCAGATGGGATTTATGAAACACTTTTAGATGGATTGGAGCTTGAAGAGTTAAGAGAACATGAGGGCATCCAAATTCAGCACTACATGATAATTGATGCACATGATACTTGGTGGACTCAAGGAAAATCTTATCTTTGCCGAATTGTCGATTTGTTGCATATGGGTTTGATCGATGAAATCCTATTTGGTTATGAGGTTGTTGAAAGACTTCCTGCTCTTGTAAAAGGATGGACAAGCCAACTAGTGAAATAACAATTGCGATCATCATAATGATGGTCGCCCGTTTTTGATTTACTTCTTTATCTTATATCCCAGCCTCTTCAACACATTCTCGTTATTGCGCCACCTCACCCCTAGCGCCTTCGGCGTCCGCAGGATCGCTTCGCTGATGCTCCGCGACCCTCTCCCTTTAGGAGAGGGAAATTAAACAATGAACTGGTTATTTCTTGCTTTTCTTCTGAAATTCTTCGATCTTCTTGTAAAGCGACTTCACGGTTTCCTTCGCAAATAATTGTTCGCGGATAACTAGATAGTCTCCTTCGCCAACCTGCCAAGAAGCCCAAAAGCGCGTTGCTTTGGCGGGACTCATATGTTTGATCAACACTTGAGCCGCTTCTTGAATCACTTGTCTTTCACTGGTCACATGAATTGTCATGGTTGCTAATTACTGCCCTCGCAAAACCTGCTTGATCTTCATATCATCTCCGCCAACTTCGATCATCAAGTCGCCGCCGCGTTTGTTGACGTAATCTTTTGGACCATAGTTGATTCGCCAAAGCGTGCCTTTGTCGAAGCGTTGTGTAATTGTGACCAGACTCTGGACAGTGTCAACGCCCAATTCGCGGGCGCGTTTATTGGCGGCTGCGATCACACGAGCAAGGGCAACTGCCATATCATCCTGGAGAACATCGGAAGAAAGAGTAGTCATTATTAAACTCCTTACAAATTAAACACGGTTTGTGTGTCGTCCATTTCACGGACTTGTCCGGCAGGTGATACTAAATAGATCACCGCTTGCGAAATGATGAACTCACCAACATAATCTTCACCTTTCAAGTCAGGGTCATCGCGGACTGCGCGTTTGTCAGTTTCGCTTGGTTCTTGGAGATAATCGGTTCCTATGTTGGGATGAGTGTGAAATGATGCAACGATCTCCAAACCATCAAACATACAGTCTCTATGAGATGGGACTTGAATTGTATCCTGTAAACCATTTTGCCAACGCCTGACACTCAAACTTCCTTCTGCATCTCTAACAATAAAACCGCCTTCTTCATGTCCGCCAGCCAGACCCGGATTCGAATCTGTCCATGCTTGTTGCAACGCAGAACGGACAATTACATTAGATAAAATAACTCTTGGCGTCAGCGGCATGAGAAGATTATAGCACTTTCACTTCTTTATCTTATATCCCAATCGCTTCAACACATTCTCGTTATTGCGCCAATCCTTTTCCACCTTCACGCGCAACTCCAA
>JBJKOR010000492.1:0-9158 GCA_046707185.1 Anaerolineales bacterium
ACCTTGGGCAAGCCGCCAACTGAGCCTCGCGCACCAAGCGACTGAAACGCATCATTCCGGACTAGAAACTCATCTAATAGCCAGGCCTTCCCCACCCTGCGAGAGATCTCATCGGTGCGCGCCGGAAGCAAATCGAGATAATCATGCCTGAATGAATACATTTCCGGCGGCTCCATGCCAACAATGGGCAGGGAAAAATCGGGGTCGATTTTATTCAACACATCCAACACTTTGGCGGCGTGACGGCGCGCGGCTTCCAAGAAACCTTTCGAGATCAACGCTACGCCTGCACTGACCACCGGCAGCATAACAACATCGAATCCCAACATGTTCAAAATATCGAAAGCGCTTTGTTCCACTTCCGGTTCAGTATAGTGCGTATATGGATCGGAGAAAAAAATAATCTTCTGACGGTTCCCGTTCAGAATCGGTGCGGAACGTTGGCGCGTGAATCTCGGAAAAGGCCGTTCTGCTGTAATCTTCATAACGCCCGCAATCATGGACTTCGATAACGAATTGCCGGTCGCAAAATTCGTCAGCGGTGCAAATGCCGAAAACCACTTTGCTGCCACATGGAAATATCCAAACACATAATCGCGCAGCGGCCTGCGATGGGACTTGTAATATTGATTCTGAAATTCGGCCTTGAGCTTGGCCATATCCACGCCGCTCGGGCATTCGGCCTTGCAGCCCTTGCACATCAAACATAAATCCAGCGCACCTGCAACCGCTTTGTCAATTTCCTTGCGGAGTGCGTTTTGCGTTTTATCTTTTACATCCGACATCGTGATCATGGCTCGCAACAAATTCGCCCGTCCGCGCGTGGAGTTTTGTTCTTCGCGCGTGGCTTGAAATGACGGGCACATCACGCCGGTTGTCTTCCGGCAAACGCCCTGGCCATTGCATTGTTCAATGGCACCAGCTAACCCGTTATTATGCGTAAAGTCAAAGGTCGGCGACCAAGTGCGAACCGAATAATCCACGCCATAACGCAAATGCGAATCCATTGGCGGTGCGTCGAACATCTTCTTGGGGTTGAGCAAATTGAATGGATCGGCGGCGTGCTTCAACATCCGCATGGCCCCGACAAGTTCTTCGCCATAGGTTTGCTTCAGCCATTCGCCGCGCACTATGCCATCGCCGTGTTCGGAAGCCATTGAGCCGCCCAATTTCAAGGTCAATGCCAGTGTCTGCTCCGCGATGGAGCGCAGGAAACGAACGCCTTCGCCGGTCCGCAAATCCAGGATCGGGCGGATATGCAAACAGCCTGCCGAGGCATGAGCATAGATTCCGCCTTCGGTTTTATGCAAAGTCATGATGTGCTCGATCTCACGAACAAACTTCCCCAATCGCTCGACCGGAATGGCACAATCTTCGATGAATGCCACTGGCCGTGCGGACTGCGGACGCGAATCAAGAATCCCCAAGCCGACTTTACGGACAGCCCAAACGCGCGCCTGACCTTCGATAGAATCGATAACGATCACATCATCCCGCAAATTTTCCGCCGCTTCCTTCAAGACTTCGGGCCGGTCGCCGCTAAACTCAACAACCAGCAACGCAGCCGGATCACCCGCCGCCCAATCCATCTGCGAGGCATACGCCGGTATGGCACGCGCCAACCGGAGAATCATCTGCGGAATCAACTCAATGGCACTTGGATTGCGCTCAAGCAAAGCAGGAACGGCATCGCACGCTTCAGCAAGACTTGCATACACGAGAATACCCAACACGGTGTGTTTCGGTTTTGGAACAAGATTTATCGTCGCTCGCCGAATCACCGCTAGCGTTCCTTCGCTGCCTGCGAGAAGCTGCGCCAAGTTGAATGTTCTATTGTGCGGCTGAGGAGGATACGCTTCCCCAATCCAACGCGGCGGCTTGGATGCCGACCACGGCAGCAAATAATTCAAACGATAGCCAGCCGAGTTCCGCCAGGATTTTGGATAGTTTTGCTTGATGGCTTCTGCATATTTTTCGCGAATAGAAAACGCCGAAGCTATGATATTCGACATTCTAGAATCAGAAGGTAAAGCTCGCTCATCAAATATCGAATCACCAAATGTCGCCAGGAAGCCATCCGACAAGATAACATCGGCAGAGACCAAATGATCGGCGGTCATGCCATACAAAATGGAATGTGCACCGGTTGCATTATTGGCAATCACGCCGCCCAGCGTGGCGCGTTCCGCAGAGGCAGGATCGGGACCGAACATCAAACCAAATTTAGCGGCAGCCCGGTTGAGGTCCGCGAGAACGATACCAGGTTCAACTGTGGCCGTCTTCGACTCAATGTCAATATCGATAATCTTATCCAGCCAGCGCGAGCAATCCAAAATCAACGCTTCGCCAATGGCCTGCCCTGCCAACGATGATCCCGAACCGCGCGGCAAAATTGGAACACGATATTTCGCCGACAGTTCAACCACAGCATGTAAATCTTCCTGCGTTTTTGGAAGCACAACTCCCAATGGCTCGATTCGGTAAATCGAAGCATCAGTACTGTAGAGAATTTTCGAAGCCAGATCAAAGCGAATATCCCCGGTAAATTGTTCGCGAAGCTCATTGACAAAATCAGGTTGAAGGGACATGGAGAGATTCTAATTCGTAACTTATAAAACGCAAAAGGACTCTGCAATCGCAAGAGTCCTTCATGCAACTTTTTACAACAGACGATTTATTTTGCTTTAGCTTGATTGGCAACCGCCGCGGCAGCCTTGGCAATTTCTTCCGGATCGCCAAGATAATAATGCTTGAGCGGATTCAGGTCATCGTCGAATTCATAAACCAACGGGATACCTGTGGGAATGTTCAATTCGGGAATTTCCTCGTCGGAAATATTATCCAAATACTTGACCATGGCGCGCAGGCTGTTTCCATGCGCCGCAATCAAAAGGCGCTTGCCGGATTTGATCGTGGGCGCAATCGTCGAATGCCAGTACGGCAGCACGCGTTCGAGGGTAATCTTCAACGACTCGGTGGCAGGAAGTTCTTCCGGCTTCAAACCCGCGTAGCGCGGATCGAACTTCGGGTGACGCTCATCGGTCAGTTCCAGCGCCGGAGGCGGAACAGCATAACTGCGCCGCCAAAGCTTGACTTGGGCATCTCCAAACTTCACGGCCGTTTCCGCCTTGTTGAGTCCCTGCAACGCGCCGTAATGACGTTCGTTCAACTGCCAGGCATTGGTGACCGGGATCCACTCAAGATTCATTTCCTCCATGACAATCCAAAGCGTCTGAATGGCGCGCCGCAAAACCGAAGTGAAGGCCAAATCGAAGACGTAGCCGCCATCGCGCAACAGTCGGCCTGCTTGGTGCGCCTCAGCCACCCCTTGTTCCGAAAGGCCGACATCCGTCCAACCGGTGAAGCGATTTTCCAAATTCCACGTACTTTGTCCGTGGCGAAGCAATACAAGTTTCTTCATAGTTCCACTTTCCTCAAAAAGATTTTTACACAAGAACGTCAGCCGGTAATCGGGCCGCTGTTCTTGTTGAATGCCATCAGGAGTTCTTCCTTCATACGATTCGATGTAGAAACATCCTTATTATACAAGTTATTCAGCTCTTCCGGGTCATCCTGCATATTATATAACTCGAACGAGTCCACGTCTCGATACCCTTTATAATAAATCAATTTGCAGCCGTTTTTACGCATTGCAACCGATGCGTTTACAAGCCTGCCAAACGCCGAATCAGTTTTGGCATCCACAGAAAACGTCGAGTGCGAATTATCTTCGACTCCGCCAAAGCCAGGCAGAAGCTGCCCCTCAGCCCACGCCGGAGTGGAACGTCCCGCGAGCTTCAACAACGTGGGAACCACATCCACGCTATTCGTCTGGGAATGAACATCGTTTCGACTGGTTTGCCCGGGCGCAGAAATCAACAACGGAATACGCAGGCCGGGATCATACATAAGCGGAGTAACATGCCCCATGACTCCACGTTCAAACATTTCACCGTGATCCGAGGTAAGCACAAAATAGGAATTATCCAGCATTCTACTGGCAGTCAGTTGATCGAAAAAGTGACCAAACTCTGAATCCACGTTGGCTACGTACGCGTCATACAACATCCTGGCATAATTCAAGCTTACAGCAGACAGTTGGTCGCCCAAGCGATGCTTCGGCTTTTTGAGCGGGGTAAAGCCGTCGTTCTTGAATAACTCAATGAACTCTTGACGCGGAGTATAGGGAGCGTGTGGAGACCACAAATGAAAATAGGCAAAATAAGGCTGATTCAAATGCTTGAGCTGCGAAAAGAGGCCGCGAAATATATCTTCGAGTTTGTAATAAAGTTTGTAATTATCAGAGTGAGGAACATACAAATAATTCTCCGTACTTCGATTGCTAGAAGGATAGCCGTTGGTAGGGATCGAGCGTAAACGATGCCCGTAAATCAGTCGATCCAATAAACCAAAAATCAGCGATTTTGGCGGATCTCCCAGTCGGTAGAGAAAATCGTCGTATGCATAATAACCGACAGGCGCGTCATTCGAAAATATGGATCCGCCTAATTGCTGGCGCAAGCTAAAAGCGCCAGGCGGCAAATGCACATCGAGATTGGAGCGAAACTCACCAAGCAGCAGTTCCGCCCAAACATTTTGACCAAACCCGGCCCGGTCATAGGAATTTCCAAACAGGGAAAAGATATTTTTGTCCACAAAAGAGGGTATCACCTGCCCACCTTCATTAATCGCACGATGCGTCCAGGGATACAGGCCAGTGAGCAACGAGGCTGTACCCGACGTTGTAAAACTCCCTGCCGAATAATGGGAACGATAGACCGTGGAGCGTTGCGCCAGCCGCTCGATATTCGGACTTGTGTTGCGCGGATACCCATACAACGATAAATTGTCCGCCGACATGGCATCGAACACCATCACAATGATATTCGGAGAGTCGGTTCCAAGCGGACTCGGCACAATGGTCTGGGAAAATGCCAGCGCCGCGGGCGTCATTGCCGCAATTTTGAGAAAATTTCTTCGACTTAGCCGCGTCACAGTCACAGCCCCTTTCTACAATGGGCCGCTATGCTGGTTAAAAGCCGCCAATAATTCATCCTTCATCGAATTGGATGTCGAGATATCCTTATTAAACAAATCGTTCAACTCTTCAGGGTCATCTTGAAGATGGTATAACTCGAACCAATCTTTATTTTCATAACCTTTATAATAAATTAATTTATATCCATTTTTCCGCATTGCCACCGAAGCGATGGAAAGTCTTCCAAACGATGAACCGACCTTCGCGTCGACCGAAAAAGTTGCCCGCGAATTATCTTCGATACCGCCGAACCCCGGCAGCATCCGGCCTTCCGCCCATAAAGGAATAGCGTGACCGGCTACTTTAAGCAATGTCGGCAAAACATCCACGCTGTTCGTCTGGGAATAGATATCGGTCCTGGTATTCTGTCGTGGAGCAGAAATTAACAATGGAATATGAACAATCGGATCATACATCAAGGGATTATCGTGGCCGAAAACGCCGCGTTCGAACATTTCTCCATGGTCGGCAGTGATGATCAGGTAACTCCGATTCAATTCACCAGAAGCCTCCAGGCCATCCAGAAAGTGACCAAACTCCGAATCCACATTCGCAACATAGGCATCATATTGTTGACGCTGAAATTGAATCGTTGGATAGGCTATCTGATCACCCAACGGATTATCAGGCTTCTTGGGAGGTTTGAATTTATCTTTCCGAAACAAATACTCGAATTTTTGACTGGGTAGATATGGTGCATGAGGCGACCACATATGGAAATAGGCTAGAAACGGACGGCGCAACTGGCCCACTTGTGTGAGCAATCCGCGAAAAACATCATCAAGGCGATAATAGATCTTATAATCCGTATGTGGAATATTATTGCTATAGCCAACTGTGGAAATGGAATTTAACCGAAAACCAAGAATTCCCCTTTCGATTAATCCAAAGATCGTTGAACGAGGCGAATCGCTTGTGCGAAAAAGAAAATCATCAAGTGCGTAATAACTGGCCGGCGTATCATTCTTGAAGATCGAGCCTAGCACTTGCTGCCGAACGCTAAACGCACTTGGCGGCAAATGAACATCCAGATTCGATCGAAATTCACTTAATAGTAATTCCGCCAAAAAATTCTGTCCGAATCCGGCTCGATCATATGATTTTCCAAACAAGGAAAAGATATTTTTATCCACAAAAGCAGGTGCCACCTGGCCATTTATACTGATGGCTCGGTGAGTCCAGGGATACAAACCGGTCAGCAAGGACGCTGTCCCCGAGGTGGTAAAGCTTCCCGCCGAATAATGGGAATGATAGACCGTTGACCTTTGCGCCAGCCGCTCGATATTCGGGCTTGTGTTGCGCGGATATCCATACAACGATAAATTGTCCGCCGACATGGCATCGAATACCATCACAATGATATTCGGAGAGTCGGTTCCAAGCGGACTCGGCGCAATCACTTGTGAAAATGCCAGCGCCGCGGGCACCATTGCGGCCATCTTCAAAAATTCTCTTCTATTTAGATATGCCATTAATCAGATATTCCTTACCACAACAACAATAATGGACAACAAGCTGAGAGGTACCAGGATAAAAAGAAAGATGGTTGCGTTCTCTGCAAGGACTTCAACCGCCTTGCGGACAATGCGAATCCACCCGCCGAGAAATGTCAAAACGGCCGCAGCGAGCAAGATCAAAGGCAGGTACATGGGAAACTTCTGATAATAGTCAGCCGGTTTAACAAAGTGATACTCAAAAATCATGATGGAAGCCAATACGCTGGCCGCCAGTATGCTGCCGCGGCTGACAAAAGAATCGCGCAGCCATTTATGCGGGAGAATCCAAGCAACAAAAACCACGCCGAAAAGTGCCAGCAGGCTTTCGATGAAATTCGTCATCAACAGATAGCAATAGATCGCTGCAATCTCGCCCAGTGGTAAAAAATCCAACCAACTGGGCACTTTCCACAATGACCAATAAATGGTCCAGCCATACGTAAAAAGCACAATAATTGCATATACAGGATATATTTCAGGAAGAGTGGGAAGCTTACGAGTAGTAAACAAAACGAATTCCTTTCAAGCCAACGCAAAAAGTTATACACTACGTTGCACCAAAAGTCAACGAGCGGCCTCCCTTGCCCGATTTTCCCGTTTCCCGTAGAATGTACTCATGCCCAACGAAGACGCCACACCGATTCGCCAGCAATATCTCGAAATCAAACGCGGCTATCCAAATACGATTCTCTTCTTCCGCCTCGGCGATTTCTACGAGACGTTCGATGAAGACGCCCAAACTGTTTCCCGTGAACTGGAAATCGTCTTGACCTCCCGTCCCGTTGGCAAAGGCGTGCGCGCTCCGCTGGCGGGAATTCCCAATCACGCGGTCGAAAATTATCTTGCGCGCCTGATCGAAAAAGGCTATCACGTCGCGATCTGCGAACAAATCGGCGAAGAACCCGTCAAAGGAATTTTTCCGCGCAAAGTCGTACGCGTCGTGACGCCGGGGACGGTAATCGAGCCAGGACTGCTTCCAAGCGACGCGAACAACTATCTGACCTCGGTCATTCTGGACGAAAAGCTGGCCGCCGTTGCTTATGTCGATATCACTACCGGAGAATTTGCCGCGACCGAACTGCCCATCGAATCGCTGCGCGCCGAATTAGCGCGGCTTCATCCGGCAGAAATCATCCATCCCGATTCGCTCAATACTACACCGCTCGCGCTCGGAGAACAGAACCACCTGACGCCGTTTCCGGCTTGGCGCTTCGAACCGGGTAAATGCGAAGAAACTCTATTGGCTCATTTCAAGGCTTCCACGCTGGAAGGATTTGGTCTCAAAGGGAAAAACCTTGCGATCCGCGCCGCGGGTGCAATCATCCAATATCTCAAAGAGACGCAAGCCAACTCACACAACCTGCTAACCGGCTTTCGCTCTTACAGCTTGAATGAATTCATGACGCTGGACGCCTTCACACGCCGCAACCTTGAGCTCGAAGAGACCCTTCGACAAAGCTCAGGGCAAGCAGCGCGCGGAGAAAACAAAGGCTCGCTGCTTGGCGTGCTCGACTGCACCGTCACGCCCATGGGCAAACGGTTGATCCATCAATGGGTCAGCCAGCCCCTGCTTAGCATCGACAAAATCAAAACGCGGCAAGACGGTGTTCAATATTTCTTCGATGACGGAATGAAGCGCGCTGAAATTCGAGCCATGCTTAAACCCTTGGCCGACTTGGAACGATTGGTCAACCGCGTGATGGCTGGTATTGCACAGCCGCGCGATTTAGTTGCGATGAGAAGTACGCTAAAAGAACTGCCAGGCATCGTTGACGTACTTGGCAAATCCACTGCTGCGTTACCAACACTAGAACCAGCAAATGACGAATTATCTTTACTCGAATCGTCCATTGACGATGATCCGCCCGCCACACTTCAAAACACAGGCATCATTCGCACAGGATATTCACAGGAACTGGATTCTGTCATCGATGCGTCCAAACACGCCCGCGATTGGATTGCAAACCTCGAGTCTGTGGAACGCGAACGAACCGGTATCAAAACGCTGAAAGTCGGCTACAACAAAGTCTTTGGTTATTACATCGAAATCTCGCGCGGCGCAGCAGACCGGGCCCCGGAAAATTACATCCGCAAACAAACGTTGGTCAACGCGGAACGTTTCATCACGCCAGAGATGAAGGAATACGAAACGCTGGTATTGAATGCAGAAGAACGCATCCGCGAAACCGAATTGCGATTATTCAAAGAAATTTGTGCAACGCTGTCAATGTCGGCGCATAAACTTTTGGGAATTGCAAGAGTCTTGGCAGAGGTGGATGTGCTGGCAGCCCTGGCGGAGGCATCCGCTTTGGGAAACTATGTCCGGCCCGAGGTTGTGGAGGGAAGCGGGTTGGAAATTCACGAGGGCAGGCACCCGGTCGTCGAGCAGAGTCTGTACTTCGACCCTTCGACAAGCTCAGGGAGATACGTACCGAATGATGTCATCTTCGAAAAAGGCGAGATCGTGCGCGTCATCACCGGGCCGAACATGTCCGGTAAATCGACCTATCTGCGGCAAACCGCGCTGATCGTTTTGATGGCGCAAATGGGTTCGTTCGTTCCGGCTTCTTCTGCGAAAATCGGATTGGTGGATCGCATCTTCACCCGCATCGGCGCACAGGATG
>JBJKOR010000493.1:0-11057 GCA_046707185.1 Anaerolineales bacterium
CCAATAATGCGGAATGGCTGATTCGAAATCCGGATGGTCCCACCAATCAGACCGTCGCGGCGATTGAACAACGCATCCGCCACGTCCACACCGATCACCGCTACCGATGCCCGTCCAAGCTGGTTGGCATCGTTGATGAATTGCCCATCGAGCAGGCTGATGTTGCGAACCGTATAATAAGCCGGCGTGACCCCGATCACTGTGGTAGTTTTGGAGTTCCCGCCATAGTCGACAATTGCGCTTCCTTGTATCACAGGCGCGACAGCCTTTACATCCGGTGCGGAATACAAATCCATCATTGCATTGGCATCGCCCATCGTCAAAGGACGCGGGTTCTTCACCAAAGCATTGTTTCGAGCGCCCGAAAAAACAAACAACAAGTTTGTGCCGACGCCATTGATGGACCCAAGAATGGATTGTTGTGCACCGTTCCCAACAGCCATCATGGCGATCACAGCCGCCACGCCAATGACGATACCCAGCACGGTCAGGCCCGAACGCATCTTGTTGGAATTAAGGCTTTCGAGCGCTTCCAGTAAAAGTTGTCCAAGGCTCATTGCCCACCTCCGTTCGACCCGGTCACCAAACCGTCGCTGATGTGAATGATACGCTGCGTTTGCTCGCCAATGGTTGAATCATGAGTAACAATAATGAGCGTCGTTCCGCGTTCCTTGTTGAGGTTCAACAGCAGCGCCATGATTTCCTTCCCGACTTTCGAATCAAGATTGCCCGTCGGCTCGTCGGCCATGATGATCGCTGGACTGTTGACAATCGCACGCGCAATCGCCACACGCTGCTGCTGCCCGCCGGAGAGTTCAGTAGGACGATGATTGATGCGATCCGCCAACCCAACCGCTTCAAGCGCAGCTTTAGCGCGTCCACGCTTGTCGCTCACCTCGCCTGCATAGCGCAGGGGCAATTCCACGTTGGAAAGTGCCGATTGCCTCGGCAGCAAATTAAAAGATTGGAAAACAAATCCAACTTTATGATTGCGAATTTCAGCCAATTGATCATCGTTGAGTGAATCTACAGACTGACCATCCAAACGATACTCGCCGGAAGTTGGTCGGTCGAGGCATCCAAGGATATTCATCATTGTGGATTTCCCCGAACCAGACGGTCCCATAATGGCGACCACCTCGCCGCGTTGAACCTTTAAGGTAGCGCCGCGCAAAGCCTCGACTTCCACCTCGCCCATCTTGTAGACTTTTCTCAAGTCCTTGACTTCGACGACCCAATCCATCTAGCCGCCTCCTCCACCACCTCTAATAACGGGACCTCCGCCTCCACCGCCACCGCCACCCGGCCCAAACTGCGTGGGCGGATTCAAGATAATCAAATCTCCCGCTTTCAGATTTCCGCCGGTCAGGACGCTCATCGTATCGGATGAAGCACCCAAGTCAACGGGCACCTGCTTTGGCTGTCCGTTTTCGAGAACGTATACGACCCGATTCCCATTGACAAAGCGAACTGCCTGATTCGGGATCAGCAATTGATTCTTGATCTGGTTGATGATGATGTTCACCGCGGCGGTCATGCCCGGCTTCACATCCGAATCGGCGTCCGTTAGTTCCGCCGTTACCGTAAAGTTCACCTCGCCGGATGTCGTCAGGCCGGCCTGTGAAACCTCCGTAACCGTTCCACGATATTCTTTTCCCTGAACTGCATCGAACGTAATGGTTACCGGCTGGTTCACGGCCACATTGTTGATATCCACTTCCGAGACTTGGACATCCACCAAGAGGTTGGAAAGATCATCCACACGGAAAGCAGCCGTTCCGGGCGCAACCTGATCGCCGGACATCGGCTGGGCGACCGTGACTGTCCCATCGAACGGCGCTGTGATCTGCGCCACACTGAGAGTGGCCTTCGCAGCATCGACCTTTGCCTGCGCGGCTGAGATGTCGGCGCCGTTCGGCCCATTCTGGATACGATCATAGGCGCGCTGCGCATCCTCCAGTTGAGCTTTCGCCAGCGCAAGTTGAGCATCCGCGTCGGCGATATCGGTCGGGTCCGGATCAGAACGGTACGTTCGCAGTTGCGGGACAGTCGCCGAGCCAACTTTAACGTAGACAATGTACTGATAGGTCACCGGCCCATTGAGCGCGGTACGGTTGTTGAGCGCCTTCGTATACGCGGTCTGTGCATTTTGCAACGCGATCCAGGCATTGGCGCGCGCCGTACCCGAATCCAACAAATCGGTCAGTGCCTGCTGCGCCGAAACCAAATCGGCTTGCGCCAAAATTACATTTTGCGGGAGTGAAGTCGGCGCCAACGTCGCCAGTACATCACCCTTTTTGACATGATCGCCAACCTTGACGTTTACCTTATCGACCGTACCGGTTGTCTGCCATGCAAGACTCGCGTTTTGCTTGGCACGCACCGTTCCGGTTGCTCCGATAGTGGCAGTTAGATCGCCGCGTGACAGGGCTTGAGTCTGAAAACTCGATTGGGTCTTCGCATGACTCCGTACGTACACGAACGCCGCAATAATCAGCAGGATGATCCCGAGCGAAATCGAAAGTCTGCGATGCCTTTTCAGGAACCCCCGGAAACTTCCGAAGAACCCTTTGTTTGTTTGTGAATCTTTCGTCATCGAATGTTCCTCCACGAGGGGTTGCCTCGCCGAACCACGATTTTACCCTACAAATATGAATTGACCGTGAAATTACATCCGATTCATATTAAATCTTCATATACAAATCGTGACGATTGTCGCTCGCCTTAGTGACTTTAGAACCTTTGTCCCATAGTAGACCTTGGGTATCATCATTGTAGATAAAGGCAATTATTTCGGAGATAGTATTTCGTATGCAAACAGTACCCAGCGAATTCCTAGCAATCGATCGCAAGCGGCGCGCTAATCAGCCTTTCTACGATCTTGACCTCCGTCCGCCTGAAGTCCGCACCTGCGACTTCGATGCGGTTGTCATCGAATTCAACACAGAACGCGCCATGGTCGAAGCCGGACGCTGCGTACACTGTCCGGATCCAGCACCTTGCATGGAAGCTTGTCCCACGCATAATGATATTCCATCCGCCATGTGGCTGATCGAACAGGGTAAGTTCATCGAGGCCGCGCAACTATATCATCAAACCAGCTCCCTGCCGGAAATCTGCGGACGCGTTTGTCCGCATGAGCAATTATGTCAAGGCTCGTGTGCCTTGAACAAAAAACAAGAACCTGTATTGACAGGTGAACTCGAAGCCTTTGCTGTGGATTACGAACGTCGCTCCGCTGGATATATTATTCCGCTCGGTACGCCGAACGGGAAACGGGTCGCCGCTATCGGGGCAGGACCAGCCGGGTTGGCTTGCGCCGACATCCTCGTCCAGAAAGGATACGAAGTTACAGTCTTTGATTCCAAGCCCACGCCGGGCGGCCTGCTTGTATATGGCATCCCGAACTTCAAACTCCCGAAGGATGTCTGGTTCGAAAAGTGGAACGAATTCGAAAGTGCAGGCGTGAAATTCGTGCCAAACACCTACATCGGCAAAGACAAGACCATTGACGACTTGTTCAACGAGGGCTTCGAAGCCGTGTTCATTGGCGTCGGCTCGGAGATCGACGCGCCGATGGAACACACACCTGGCACAGACCTTCCCGGAGTCTATCAAGCCACTGATTTCCTCATTCGCGGCAACGTATCGGAGAAATTCCTTCCCGATTCCATGAAGGAACCGCTCAAGATCGGAAAACACGTGGTTGTCATCGGCGGCGGCGACACGGCTTCCGATTGTTTGCGCACGGCGCTGCGTCTCGAGGCGGACGAAGTGACATGCCTGTATCGCCGTACGGAAAAGGAAATGCCCGGCGGAAAGAAAGACCGCCAAATGGCGAAGGAAGAAGGGGCAAAATATCGCTTCCTGACACAGCCGGTAAAGTTCATTGCAGGTGAAGATGGCAACCTCGCCGCGGTCGAATGTATCGAGATGGTGCTTGGCGAACCAGATGAAAAAGGCCGCCGCAGACCAGTACCAGTGCCAAATTCAAATTTCAGCGTGGCGTGTGATACGGCAATCCTCGCGCTTGGCTATTGGCCCGATCCGGTCATCAGCAAGACCACGCCCGATCTCGAGACTCATAATTGGGGCTTGATCACTGTGAAAGATAAAGAAACTGGCGCGACCTCGCGCGAGGGCGTCTTCTCAGGTGGTGATTGCGTTACCGGTCCTGATATCGTCGTCACAGCCATGGTAGCGGGGCGAAAAGCGGCATTGGCAATTGACGAGTATTTGAAGAACAAGAAATAATTTCCCGAGGGCAGGTTTTCGCTGTGTTTTACAGCGCGGGGTTTGTAGAGGCGGTCAATAGACCGCCTCTACATTTTTTATCAGGAATGATTGTCATTAGAGGAAGGTGATATTTGCAACTGCCTAGAACGAAGAGAACGCCCTAAAATCATATTCAAATCTTTGAATATGATTGCGACGAAAAACCAAACCACTGACGTTTATCAAGAACAAGCTGACTTATGTCGGGTGCTCAATCATCCTGTGCGATGGGCAATTCTGGACATTTTGCGCGATGGCGAGCAATGCGTCTGCCATATGGAAGCCATGCTCGGCCTGCGGCAAGCCTATATTTCGCAACATTTGATGGTATTGCGTGACGCCGACCTGGTCGAAAGCCGCCGTGAGGGCTGGAGCATTTACTATCATGTCAGCCGCCCTGAGATTTATGAGGTCATCGATGCGATGGGTGCGGTTACACATCAGCCATTGCGTCAGATCGGCTACGAACAGACGTCAGCCAGTTGCCCATGTCCAAAATGCAACAAAAAATAAACAAAAAGGAAACTATGACTTCACTTCCACTTCCTGTTACAAAATCAAATGCACATCGAATCTATCTGCTAACTTCGTTTGGGTCAATATTATGGATCATGGCCTATCTGCTCTACGAACCTTTTGCAGAATGGATCGTTTACAACGTTCTAGGTTTATCCGCGGACTCGCGCTTCGGTGAATCACTGGTCTTTTTCCTGGGCGATGTTCCAAAGATTCTATTGCTGCTCTCGGGAATGATCTTCATCATTTCGATCATCCGCACCTTTTTCAGTCCTGAGCGGACGCGTGCCTTGTTGGGCGGTAAGCGCGAAGGAGTTGGTAATGTACTGGCCTCGGGGCTGGGTATCGTTACGCCATTTTGTTCGTGTTCCGCGGTTCCGCTTTTCATCGGGTTCGTCGAAGCGGGAATTCCACTTGGCGTGACCTTTTCCTTTCTCATCGCCGCACCGACCATCAACGAGATCGCATTGGTGATGCTATTTGGTTTGTTTGGCTGGAAGATCGCGGCGTTATACATTGCATCAGGATTGACGATTGCAATCCTCGCAGGCTACATCATCGGACAACTCAAGCTCGAAAGATTCGTGGAGGATTTTGTATGGAAGATTCAAAAATCGACAAATTTAGTGGAAGAAAAATTAACGTGGCCGGATCGCATCCTACGCGCCTGGGATTCAGTCAAGGAGATTGTAGGTAAAGTATGGATATACATCCTGGTTGCCATTGCCATCGGCGCCGGGATTCACGGATACGTGCCGCAAGATGCAATGATCAGTATCATGGGCAAGCAGGCATGGTGGTCCGTACCTGTTGCAGTTCTGGCTGGAATTCCGTTGTACTCTAACGCGGCGGGTATGATCCCCATCGTCAGCGCCTTGATCGAGAAAGGCGCATCGCTTGGAACAGCGCTGGCGTTCATGATGTCCGTTGTTGGGTTGAGCCTGCCCGAAGCGATCATCCTGCGGCGCGTGCTCAAGCCACAACTGCTGGTTGCCTTCTTTGGCGTCATCGCAATCGCCATCGTCATCACAGGCTACTTGTTTAACTTGGTATTGTAAAGGAGTTCAAAATGGATGAAAAACAAATTTTGCTGGATGCACTCACCTTCCATGGTCATAAGTGCTGGGCCAGTACTGCCGGTGTACGGGCAGGATTGGCCGCGCTCAGAGCGCTGGGTGTCGAACGAAGCGGTGCCAAGTCATTGCACGCCATTCTGGAAAATGGTTACCACCATGGCGCGATGTGCTTTGGCGATGGTGTTCAATACACCACCGGGTGTACTTACGGCAAAGGCAATATGGAAAAAGAACCAAAAGGGAAATTGGCAGTAACCGTGATCGACAAAGCCGGGAAAAAGGCTGTTCGGGTGGCTTACAAGCCCACCTTACAAGGGCAAATCAAAAACTCCGCCTTCATGCAAAAACGCACCGCTGGAATACCACCGACACAAATTCCTGAAGATGAGCAGTGGGAACTGGTCAACCTGATTTGGAACGCACCCGAATCCGACGTTTTGACGATTGGCCCGGTGGTGGACTATGACTGGAAGGAATCAGCAGAGGTCGTACGTTTTGCAGTCTGCTCCAACTGTGGCGAGTTGGTTGCAGAGTCGTATATGCGGATTGTCGAAGGCAAGCCGCTTTGCATGGATTGTTCGGGGTACGCCGTATAAGCTCACGAAATCGACAAGCATGGGATGCTTGGAGAACCGCGCCTGTTGGATTTGATCAATAATGCAATGAGCACATATTACATAATCCCGCCGCTTTTCCTTGTGATCGCCTTGGTCTTTTCCATGTTGGGCATGGGTGGATCGCAACTTTATATTCCTATTCTCTATTGGCTGGGAATGGATTTCAAAAGTGAGGCTATTCCACTTGGGTTGTTACTCAACTTGATCAATTCCACTTCAGCCGCCATCGTCTATGCCCGTAAAAAGTTGATCGACTGGCGCGTGGCCATTCCATTTGGGATAACGATGATGCTCTTCGCGCCGCTCGGCACCTGGCTCAATATCACATTGCCCACCAAGCCGGTCATCGTGATCTTTGCGCTCTTCACGGCTATTGCCGCCGTCTTGATGTTGAGCGGTTGGAAGCCCAAGCGAGGATCATTGGATGCTCGGCAGCGCATCATCCTGGGAATCCTGGCGGGAAGTATTCTAGGCTTTCTAACCGGCCTGATCGGGCGCGGCGGAGGTAGTTTCGTCGTTCCCCTTCTTTATATCAGCGGGCTTGACCCGAGGGCTGCGGCGGCCACTTCTGCACTGGTCGTCACCGGCTCCGGAATCTCTGGATTCATTTCACATCTGGCTACCGCGGCCAAACCAGATTGGGGCATCTGGCTGGCTTCGGCAGTGGCTGTCCTGATTGGCAGTCAAATTGGATCCCGACTCATGTCTACCCGCCTGAAACCGCGTGCCGTAAAAGTCATCTTTAGCGTGGTGTTGTTGGGCGTGGCTGCATTACTGATCCTGAGTGATGTCCTCAATCTATTCTAAAGAAGGTGTTGCGACAAGAAATTGCTCTGAGTTATTGAGAAAATATCTGCTTACATCGAATCAATCTCTCTTGCCTGCGCACTAAGCGCGGCTGCGAACAAACAGTAATGTTTTGGATAATCATAAGATAAAGGAGTATGAAATGCTCACAATAAAAATTCTCGGTTCGGGTTGCGAAAATTGCAAGAGACTTGCATATTTGGCCGAACGCGCGGCGACTCATCTCGGCATCGAGGCGAACATTGAGAAAGTAACCGAATACCCAGAGATCATGAAATACAATATCATGTCCACACCCGGATTGGTCATCAACGAGAAATTAGTTTCAACAGGGCGAGTCCCTTCCGAAGCGGAGATCACATCTTTCCTGACCACAGCTCTGATGGAATGAAAAAATCCATCCAGGGAAGTCAAATCTTGTTTTCAAATGAAAGGAGTTGTAAATATGTGTAATCAGCATGGTCACCATCACGGTCAAGGTTGCGATTGCGAAGGAGGATGCGGGGAATGTGACTGCAACTGCAACGAAGAATGTTGCAGGAGCGGCGGTCATTTCCAGCGTCGTTACGAAACCAAAGATGAACAGATTGCGTCTTTGGAAGCATATCTTGGCGAACTAAAGTCGGAGATACAGGCGGTCGAAGAACACTTGGCTGATTTGCGAAAATAAAGATGTTGCAGAGGGCAGGTTCATTTGCAGGGGCGATCCACGCGTCGCCCCTGCGCGTTTAACAACGATAACCTATTCTGGTCATGATCCATCGCAGGTTTTATCGCGCGAATCAGATCCTTGCACGTCTGACGATGACAATGATTGGTCTTTCCAGCGGCGGACTGCATTTGACGAATTGAAGAAAGCAGTGGGACAATAGTGTAGGAGCGCCATACTTTGCGCTCCTATGCGTGATTTTTCTACGAGGAACACCTATGCAAATCAAAAATCTTTTTCCTATTCTCTTTTTGCCCTTTGCCTTTTTCTTCCTTTCTTCCTGTTCTTCATCCACGCCAACCACAGCGCCTGCTAAGACTCCAGTCGCCTCTGAAGCGCCAACATCCACATTGATTCCTATAACGCCATCAACCTATGCAGGCTGTTCGACCATCCAAGCCGAACCAACCGCGAATGTGTCCGCTGGTTTACCAGCCATTACACCAAATGATTTTACGCGCGGTCCAGAAAACGCGGCTGTGACCATGCTGACCTACTGCGATTTCGAATCGACAGGCTGCCAGGGTCTCGGCAACATCCTGGACCAATTGCTGGCCAGCCATCCGAACGACTTGCGCGTGATCTTCCGACCCGTATTCATTCCATCCAATGGCGCGCTCGACCCGGTACTCGGCGCATTGGATAAATCCCAACTGGCAACGCAGGCCGCCTTGGCCGCCAGTAACCAAGGCAAATTCTGGGAGATGCGCGATCTGCTCCATACGAAATACAGCGATTGGGTGAAGATGTCCATGGATCAATTCAATTCATGGATCAAGAAACAAGCTCCCAGCCTGGGGCTTGACGGGACCCAATTTGGGGCGGAGTATCAAAGCGCCGAAACGGTCAGCCGCGCAAAGTCCATGCAGAACACAGCGTATCAACTCGGTATTCAGGTCCCAATTGTTTTCATCAACGGAAGCTTGGAACCAACTACCGTTCTCAATTACAGCAGCCTGAACGATGTGGTCAGCCTGTTGGCGCTGGGCGCACGGCAATTCAAATCCTGCCCGGCTTTTGGGATCGACGCGACAAAACAATATATTGCCACGCTTCACACAGAAAAAGGCGATATCGTAATCCAACTCTATGCCGATAAAGCGCCGCTGGCAGTGAACTCATTTGTGTTCCTTGCCCAACAAGGCTGGTTCAATGGCGTGACGTTTCATCGCGTCATCCCCGGCTTTGTAGCTCAAACCGGCGATCCCAGCGGAACGGGCAAAGGCGGACCCGGCTACTTTTTCAAGAATGAAATTTCGGATTTGAAGTACGATAAACCCGGCGTGGTGGGCATGGCCAATTCCGGGCCGGATACGAACGGCAGCCAGTTCTTTATCACGTATGCGCCTGAGCCAAGTCTGGATGGGAACTACACAATTTTCGGACAAGTGATTCAAGGCATGGATGTAGTCGAGAACCTGACGCCGCGCGATCCGTCCCAAGGCGGAATTCTGCCAGCGGGAGATAAAATCCTGAACGTGACCATCGAGGAGAAATAGTGAACTTGCCTAATTCAAACACAGGCAGGGATTGGCGCTCCATCCTGCTTACGATTGGCAGTGTTGGTGTAATGATCGTGACGGTCATTTTGGCAATCACGGTCGTGGTGTATCAGGCTGCGACCATGTTGACCGGAAGCCGAAAAAGCCATCCGCTCTTCGACTCCATCTTGCTTGCCATTACGATTCTCTTTATCGGCGCTTTGTTGATTCCAAGCGCCTATTACAGCATTCGACACCTGATGGGAAAGGACGTTCCTCCAGATACAACTCCATCGATGAGTTTTGGACAAGGCGCCCTTATCGTGGCCGGATGGCTGGTCGTGATCGCATTGACTCAACTCCTCTACGGGAACACGTTTTTACGCTGGCTCACGCCGCCGCTCTATCTGGCGTCCATTGGCTTGCCGGTTTATTTCTTTGTGCGCCTCACAACCGGAGGGTTGAACGCCGGTTCCAGGCTGCGTACGTGGGGAGCTTTCAGTACAGGCATGATCTTAAGCCCCTCCATTGCCTCATTTGTTGAATTGACGGTGATAGGCTTCCTGGCTGCCGGCGTGGGGATTTATTTAGCCTTCCATCCAGAACTATTCGGAACATTCAACGCCCTCAGGGGACAGATCAGCAACGCATCCACTCCCAATGATATTTTCAATTTGATCGGTCCCTATCTGCTCAATCCTTGGGTCATTGTGGTCGGATTGTTTTTGCTTTCCGTGGTCGCGCCGCTGGTGGAAGAGACATCCAAATCACTGACAGCTTGGATTCTGTTCGATCATTTGTCCTCGCCCGCGCAGGGATTCATCATCGGCGCATTGAGCGGAACCGGATTCGGGCTGGTGGAAAGCCTGATGGCTTCCGTCCAACCCGATTCGAGTTGGGCCACGACTTTGATCGTGCGCGGCGGAAGCACGATGATGCACATCGTCACCGCCAGCCTGACCGGTTGGGGCATCGCCTCGTTCCGAGCAACAAAACGTCCCAGGCGCATGATCGGCATGTATGCCCTCGCCATGCTTTTACACAGTTTGTGGAACGCGAGTGTGGTCGCGATCGCCGTTGGAGCAACGGACACGTCCCTGGGGCTGCGCGCAAACGGTTTTGTTGGATTTTGGCTGATGGCCATCGGCGTCTCGATTTTATGTCTCATTGCGCTCAGCATTCCGTTTGCGCTTGGAACCATCAATTGGCGATTGCGTACCGCATCATCCCCCGCCCAACCAGCGGCTGACCTTCCTTATCCCATCCCAATGGAAGAAAAGAAAAACGGAGATGGGACGGAGTAAAATAAATTCATGCTCTTCAACCCTTCTTCTTCCACGGCACGCGCCGGAGACCTTGCCCAATTGGTCGGACTGCGGCATAAACACTTTATCATCACTCTCAAGGAAGGTGCGCGCTTCGAATCACACCGCGGCATTCTCCAGCACGACGATTTAATCGGCAAGCCGTGGGGCACACAAGTCTTCAGTCACATCGGCTCACCGTTCTTTCTACTGCAACCTTCGCTCGGTGATTTATTGAACGATCTGCCGCGCAACACGCAGATTCTTTATCC
>JBJKOR010000494.1:0-1811 GCA_046707185.1 Anaerolineales bacterium
ATCTTTTTACGCTCGAATATTATTTTGGCATCGAGCTTCTGCGTCCGTTGTTATTGTGGGTGGTGGTTTCCGAATTAAGGCCGGTGCGGAAAGACCGAATCAAGCGCACGATCCAGGCTTACCTGCCTTACGCGGTGGTGCTGGTTTGTTTTGTTTTATGGCGCCTCTTCGGATTTCATTCGCACGATTATGGAGTTCAAGTCAGCGGAAATAGCGGACTGGTTCAATCTTTGGCATCACTGCTGCTACACGTTCCCGCCGCGATCTGGACTTCGAGCGTGGGCGCGTGGGCCGAAATTTTTCGCTTCCCTTCGGCCGCCGACTTTGGAATCGTTCTCTTTATTGTTTACGTAATCATCCTGTTGGGTTCGTTCTTCGGGCTGATCTTTTATGTCCCTCGTTTGAAGGTTTCCGAAGATTCGTCGTCCTTCGATAAAAGAGTCATTTGGCAGTGGTTGATCCTTGGCATTGTTGCGTTGATCACGGCGGGCATTCCCTTCTATGTCGTCGGCCTTCAAATCCATTTGGATTTTCCGGCCGACCGCTTCACCCAGCCTTTTGCTTTTGGTGCGGCTTTTATCCTCGCTGCATTGCTCGAACTAATTCCTTCATTCTCGTGGCGGACCGGCCTGGCTTCTGCATTGGTCGCTTTGGCAATCGGTCTGCAAATTCAATATGGATTTCTCTTTCGCAACGATTGGAAATTGCAGAAAGCGTATTTCTGGCAATTGTATTGGCGTGCGCCTGCACTTCAGTCCGGCACGGTTATCCTCTCGGATAGTTCGATCTTCTCCTACACAGGCGATGTTCAAATGACATTGCCGCTCAATTGGATTTACGCGCCGAACCTTCGCAGCGGAAATGTTCCCTACGCCCAATTTTTCTTCACCATTAATTCCGGCGCGTCGACTCCGCTGACGCCCGGTTCCTCGCTTGACCGCACACGCGACGTGGTCACTTTTAGCGGCTCAACGGATCAGGCGCTGGTTCTACAGTTCACGCCGCCTTCCTGCCTGCATGTTTTGAATCCTGCCTATGATTCGGATTTGCCGCTCGCCCCCTCGTCCGGGCAAACGTATCAATCGCTTTCGATGGCGGGTGTTCCAATGCTCGGACGGAAAGATGCCCTTGCACTTTCACTTTCCAAACCGGCGTTGATTAAGTCGTCCGATAGAACGCCCGCGGCTTTATCGAATCTATTCGGAGCGGAGCCGCCGCATACGTGGTGTTACTATTACGAAAAAGCCGACTTCGCCCGCCAGCAAGGCGATTGGGCGCAGGCGGCAAAATTAGGTGATCAGGCTTTCGCGGCTTCCTATCTCCCGGATGATTTATCGGAGTATCTGCCGTTCATCGAAGCGTATGCCCGCCTGGGTCGCTGGAACGACGCGAAGCAGTTGACTCTCTCGGCCGCGAATGCCATGCCATTTCTCGATCCTGCGCTGTGCGGGCTGTGGCAGCGCGTGGATCAGGGCGCCTCTTTATCTGCGCAGGAACATAACTATATTCACAACGTCGAAACACGTTTGAAGTATTGTCCGGTTCATTGATATGATCGATCTTTCTTATTCCTTTACATTTCTACGTCATGGCGAATCCGTGGGGAACGCGGAGGAGCGCTACCAAGGCCAGTCCGATTATCCGCTGACGGAGCAGGGTCGCCTTCAATCGCGCGCGTTGGCGGAACGCTGGCTCAGGGAGGGAGTCGCATTCGATTTGGCGGTGACCAGTTCTCTTGTCCGCGCCAGAGAGACGGCGGAGATCGTGGCGAATGTTTTGAAGGTCCCGCTCGAAGTCGATCCGATTTGGGT
>JBJKOR010000495.1:0-3753 GCA_046707185.1 Anaerolineales bacterium
TTGACTTTCTTTGAAGAACTCATTGATGCGCGGCGACGCATTCCGCGCCAGATAAAAGACCAGTCGGGTAACGGCAAATGCGAGTCCAAAACTGATCAGCGGCGTTCCGAACAAGGCAAGCAGGACCTTCGTCAAACCGGCTATTTTCAGCGCAACCGCTCCCGCACCGACTAATGTCGAACCCATCAGCCCGCCGACCAGACCATGTGAAGGGCTGCTTGGGATTCCCAGAAACCAGGTTAACAAATTCCACAGTACACAACTCAATAAGGCTGCCAGCTGTTTTTTGAGCGTGACTAGGTTCGTGTCCAGTATCTGCGCGCCGACTGTGCGCGCCACTTCGATGCCGAAGAGAAACGGACCGGTGAATTCCGCCGTAGCAACGATCATCAGCGCGGCCCACGGGCGGAACGCGCGCGAAGTAACCATCGACGCGACAATATTGCTCGAGCTGTGCACTCCATTTAGAAAATCAAAGGTAAGTGCCAGCGCAATGACGATAATGAGTGGCAGCGACATCACTTATGTGCGTTTCACGACGATGTCCCCTATGACGTTCGCAGCTTCATCTCCCCGGTCAGCAGCGTTGCTCAAATGACGGTAAACTTCGCGCATCTTCAGCATTTCGACAACGTGCTCGATATTCTCCGGACCGCTGAACAAGTCCGCGATGGCTTCGCGATAAACCTGCTCGACGCGGTTCTCCAGCGCCTTGGCGCGCTGTGCGTGCTCGGTCGCGACGCTGGGATGATTCTCCAGCCGCAGAACGCCTTGTTGAATCTCGTACGCCGCGTCCTTCAAGAGCGAGGCGATGCGCTTTACATATTTTGTCGGCTTGACGTTCAGGATTTCCATTTCGTCCACGGTGCTGTAGGCGTAATCGAGCACATCGTCGATGGTGCGGGACAGGGTGAAAATGTCCTCGCGGCCGAACGGCGTGGAAAAGGTGTGATTCAATTCGTCGATCAGAATGCGGCGCACTTCATCTGCTTCGGTTTCCTTACGTGAAAGCTGTTCGGCCACTTCGCGGCTTTGGGCTTCCACATATTTGCATAGCAGCGCCAAGCCTTCCACGGTGATGGAAGCCTGCTGTGCGATCAGGTCGTGAAACACTTTCTTTTTGTTTTTGAAAATACTAGACATCAGCGCCTCTTGCTACGGATATGAACGGCAATAATACCATTAAAGAAGGCGTATTTTTCGTATATAATACCTATATGCACAGACTGAGATTGTTCTTAAGTCTTCTTCTTCTCGCAATCTCGATTGCTTTATTGGTTTGGGGATTTTGGCCTGCGATGCGTGTCCAGCACATCCTGCCGCTCGCTCCGACTCAAATGAGCCTGCCGTCGCCTTCTTCCTGCATACCGTTTATGGTTTTCTGATTACTGCCTCGCGTTCGGGCCCATTCGCGACCCAACCGATTTTTGTGTTCACTAACTTCTCGATTGTCTCGACGTAAGCGCGTGCCTTCGATGGCAAATCTTTATATCGGCGGACGCCGCGAATATCTTCCTTCCAGCCTTTGATGATTTTATAAATCGGTTTGACTTTCTCGAGCTGATAGGGATTCAGATCATGGTAATGCGCGCGCTGATGCTTGAATTCGTAGCCAATGCAAATTTTGATTTCATCGAATTCACTTAGGACATCCAGTTTGGTTAAGAATAATTGACTCATCCCGTTGACTTGCGACGCGAAGCGGACGACTTCCGCATCGAACCAGCCGCCGCGGCGGATTCTGCCCGTTGTAGCGGCAACTTCGCTGAGAGTTTTCTCCGCCTGTGCATCGCCTTTGATCTCGGTTGGCATCGGCCCCGCGCCGACGCGCGTGGTGTAAGCTTTGGTCACGCCGATGATGCGATTGATTTCACGCGGTGGGATTCCCAATCCGCCCGTCGCCGCGGAGGCCAGCGTGGTCGAGCCGGTCACGAATGGATAGGTCCCCCAATCCGGATCGAGTAGCGAACCCATGGCTTGTTCGAGCAAGAATTTCTTCCCCGTTTTCAATCCATTTTGAACGATGGGGAATAATTCTGTGATGAACGGTTTGAGCCGTCTGTAATAGCCGAGATATTCGTCCCGGACTTTTTCGAAGTCAAGCGCTGAGCCGCCGAGCGCGGTGATGATTTTATTCTTCAATTCCAATTGCACGCGCAGTTTATTCTCGAAAATTTCCTTATCGACGAAGTCGCTCCAGCGGATTCCGTTGTAGCTGATCTTGTCGGCAAACGTCGGCCCGATGCCGCGCCGCGTGGTGCCGGTCGCGCCTGCGCCTTTGGCTTCCTCGTAAAGCCCGTCGAGAATTTTATGATACGGCATGATGAGATGCGAACGCGGCGAGATGAGCATTCGCTTCTCAAGCTTGATGCCTGCTTTGCGCAGTGAATTCATTTCTTCGACCAAAACAGCAGGATCGATCACAACACCGCCGCCGATCAAGCATTTTGTTTTTGGATAAAAGATTCCCGATGGCACGAGATGAATCTTGAACGTGCCATATTCATTGACGATGGTATGCCCGGCATTGTTGCCGCCGTTGTAGCGCGCCACGTAGTCGAAATCACCGGCGAAGGTGTCGATGGCTTTGCCCTTGCCTTCATCGCCCCATTGCGATCCAAGAATTACGGTTACTGACATGCTGCCTCCTTGTTTTCAAATGTCATTGCGAGCGGCGCTTGCTGGTTGAGTAGGTCGAGCGTAGTTCTCGACCATATCGAAACCAGCGCCGCGTGGTAATCGCATGTTTTCATGCAAGCGCTTGTATGAAGGTTGGTTGAGATTGCTTTGTCGCCTACCCCTTCGACTTCGAGCTGCGCTCTCCGCTCAGGGCGATGCGGCTCCTCGCAACGACATTATTCTTTCAACACTTTCTCCGCAATCTCTTCCGCCAAACCGATATACGTCATTGGCGATAGAGCGCGTAGTTTCTCTTTGATCGATTCGTCTACCGGTAAACTTTCGATCCATTCGCTGAACGATTCTTTTGTAATTTGTTTTCCACGTGCGATGGATTTCAATTGATCATACGCTTCATGGACTCCCGCCGCGCGCAGAATCGTTTGTGCACCTTCCGTGACGACTTCCCAATGCGCTTCCAACTCCGACCTCATCACCGACTCGCTTGCTTCGACCCTTTCCAAGCCTTTTGCGAGGCTTGCATAGGCAACCAGCGAATGTCCCAACGCAACTCCGAAGGCGCGGCGTACGGTTGAGTCGGATAGATCGCGCTGCAAACGTGAGATGGGAAGTTTGCGGGCAAATTGTTCAAACAGTGCATTGGCGATACCGAGATTTCCTTCGGCGTTCTCAAAGTCAATCGGATTCACTTTTTGCGGCATGGTTGATGAACCGACTTCCGAAGCAACAACTTTCAATCTTAAATAATCGTCGCTGATGTAGCGCCACATATCCTGGGCGAAATCAATCAAAATGGAATTGACCAAATGCAGCGTATTGAAGTATTGAACCCAATTGTCATAAGGAAGAATTTGCGTAGTAGTGAAATTGGATTTCAATCCCAATTGATCCAACAAATTTCGAGAAAATTTTTGCCAATCCACCTGCGGCGCGACAGAGGCAAGTGCATTGAAATTTCCAACGGCGCCATTGAGTTTGGCTTCAAAGGAATGGGAAGATAAAATTTTATATTGATTTTTGAGCCGCGTATAGAAGACTGCCATCTCTTTCCCAAATGTGGTCGGAACTGCAGGTTGACCGTGCGTACGCGCGAGCATTGGCGTGGATTTATAC
>JBJKOR010000496.1:0-1329 GCA_046707185.1 Anaerolineales bacterium
GGGATGACCGTAACATCGCCCCGGCGCACCCATTCAACTTTGCTTCACCGTTCGCGCCACGAAAAACAGCAGCACATGATTTGCTAAGCAAACCATGCGAGAAGCAAGGCAAGTCTGCTGATGCCGCCATCAGTTTGCCCAATCTTTAACATGGGGTTCGGTCTACCATGCATCTTCGCCCACCACACATTCAGAACGCAGCTCAAGGTGTCGGGTTGAGCCGGTGGGCGAGTAGAACGGGTGCTCGTTCCGCTCGTATCGAGACCACATCGAAACCTGCCCGAGATGATAGGCTTTGGAAATGTGTTCAACAGAGATAACAGTAGGCATAAGGAAAAGATGAAGAGTGAAGGATGAAAATGCGAAGATTATTTTGCTTGCAAATACTTTTCGATCTCTCTTAATACAAGAGGAAGATCGTTATGCAACTCACCTGTCAGTGGTGAAGGTAGGACATTCCCCTTATCATCGTGATGGTGATGTGGATAGGTTTCCAACGTTCTGAACTCTTCCTTATTATCCCAACGCAAAATGGGAGTCCCCTGCTTGAAGAGTTGATAAGCATAATCCACATGTCCCTGATTGGAATACACTCGGACCTGAAATTGGAATTCGTGCGGGAGTCTTGCGCGCAGTTTGAAATAGAATTGGTCAGGGGAAAATTCTCTGGTTTCAATGATTGTTATTTCATCACATAGGGGCTGTGATTGCAGGATGGCAGTCAGCACCCCCAATGCAGCAGGCAAAGTGGTCAAGCTCCAACCTCATTACGCAGTCCCAGCCAGTTTTCGAGCATATTGCGCGCCGCTTTCCAATCCAGCCAATCATCTTCCTCTTGCATAATGGCGGCATTCAGCGTTTTAAGTTGTTCAGCGGGGAGCGACTTGTTTTCAAGCAACACTGACCGTTCGTGAAGATACTGTTGAAACTGTTGGAAGTCCATTCCATATTTCTGCTCAAACTGATGGATATTGGTCTCTAGAATATCCACTTGACGCAGTACGTAGTCACGCACAAGCTCCCCGATGGCTTCTTCCTCGGAGGCAAATATATTTCGCTTGACTAATGCTTCAACTGGGGTAAACATAGATCAACTCGCTTCCTAAACAACCAACTTATTATACCGTATTGAAGAGCAGCGCGTGCCGCGTTTCTTTGCCCACCAAACCTGCAGGTCGCGGCTCGACGTGCCGGCCGTTCGCCCCGCGCAGGCGTTAGCTGGAGACGGGGTGCCGATCTGGCCAAGATGATAGGCTTTGGAGAGATGTTCAACGGAAATAACAGGAGACATAAGAAAAAGATGAATTATGAAAGATAAAAGATAAAAGA
>JBJKOR010000497.1:0-2685 GCA_046707185.1 Anaerolineales bacterium
CGAGAAATTGCTTTGCTAGATGATTTTGAAGAACACTCAAAAGCGGTTTTAGAACGGATGAGAGGCACAAACTTATGAAGGGTTTCTCACTTTCAAATCGGTTACTTTCCCAACTTCCAAATCAACCAGCCTTTGCTGATAAATCTTTTTTGCAGATTAATCGAATATCCATTTTGCGCTAAAGCCTGAGCCGAGGCTTCGAACCATTGACGTAATCCAAAGACTTTTGTTGACATTGTTTCTGCCGTGGCACGTTTCCATGCCGCGAAAAAGTCATAGATCATTTCGCCGGGCAGCATGTGATGAATATAATTCTTGGGCAGGATGGTTTGAAATTCTTCCACGTCAAAGCCCGAATGGAAGTTGGTGCTGAATACCAACGCTTCCATGTTCCACCCTTCAACTGCGCTCTCGGGTCTCGATACTCGACCAGCGTCCGCTCTGCTCGCGGCAATATTTTTTCTTCTCACCACATTCGCGGCCCAAATCCTCCCGAATGGATCGGACGTGCCTTCGATCATCAAGCCGCCGGGCAAAACATATTGAGCGAGTCTTTCATGGGCAGGCGCAAAATCTTTTTCTTCATATTGACGCAATACATTGAAAGCTCGAATCAATCGAACCGATTCATTTACTTTCAATGGCAAATTGAATCCGCCGAGGCGAAAGGAAGTCTTGTCATCGGAATAAGGAAGCGCGGCAGCCACTCGCTCAGGATCGATTTCGACGCCGAGGATTTTCAAGGATGGATTCAGGCGTCGGAATCGCGCCGCAGATTCGAGCGTGGTGCGTGGTCAAAGCCATAGCCGAGGTCAACGAATAAAGAATCGCGGAATCCGTTATCGGTCCACGAAAGAAGCGAAGGTTCATAGAGCAGGATAAAGTTATCGACGCGGCGGAGTCGATTCGAGGCCGTCTTGCCGCGTGTGGATTGTCCCTCTGGTTTTTTTGAAACAAATCGGGAACAAAGCATTTAAATTTGTAGGGACACAGCGACGCTGTGTCCCTACGGGATTTTGTGTTAATCAGCGGATGCGCTCTCGCCGATTTCCATCCATTGCGAGGAGGCGCCATCGCTGGCTCCGGATTTGAAGCGGTCGGGCGTGAAGCCGGTTCCCGCAGGAATGAGCTTGCCGATGATCACGTTCTCTTTCAGCCCATAGAGCGGGTCGGTGGTCGAGCCGATGGCCGCACCCGCCAACACTTTGATGGTGTGTTGGAAGGACGAGGCGGAGAGGAACGAGTCGGTGGAGAGCGAGGCTTTCGTCACGCCAAGAAGCGTTTCGAGAAGTTTCGCGGGTTGTTTACCTTCGGCGAGCAACTGCTCGTTCAACTTGCGAAGTTCCTGACGATCCACCGCGTCGCCGGGCAGGAATTTACTGTCGCCGGGCCGACTGACCGCGACTTTGCTCATCATCTTGCGGATGATGACCTCGAAATGTTTATCGTGAATGTTCTGGCCTTGCGAACGATATACTTTCTGGATTTCGCTCAACAGATACATTTGGGCGGCCTCGCGTCCCTGAATGCGCAGGACACGATGAGGATTGAGCGAGCCTTCGGTCAACGGCCGGCCAGCTTCCACATGATCGCCTTCCTTTACCAGCAAACGCGAGGTGGAAGGAATATCGTACGTTTTCTCTTCGCGCTGTTCGTAGGAGACCATGATCTTATGATCGTCCTTTTCGACCGCCACGCGTCCGCCATGTTGAGCCGTGACAGTTGCCTTCTCTTTGGTCGCCAACACATCGCCGGCCTTGACTTCCGATTCATCTTCGGCGACATAGTCCCAATCTTCAGGCACAGCGTATTCGTCGTGGACCATTTCGGAATGTTCGATGTGAACTTCGCGCAGATCGGCGAATTTGTCCGATTGAACAATGCGGACCACGCCTCCGATCTCAGCGACAACGGCCTCACCTTTCGGTTGCTTGCGCGCCTCGAACAGCTCTTCCACGCGCGGCAGACCGGTTGTGATATCGCCGCCTGCAGCCACACCGCCGGTGTGGAACGTACGCAGAGTCAGCTGCGTGCCAGGCTCGCCGATGGACTGCGCGGCAACAATGCCCACTGCTGCGCCGAGGTCCACCATATCGCCGCGGCCCAAATCGAGTCCGTAGCACTTGGCACAAATGCCGTGTTGAAGCTCACAAGTGAGTGGCGAGCGGACCTTCACTTCCGCAATTCCGGAAGCTGAAATCTTGCGCGCCAGGTCACGATCGATCACATCATCACGTTCGCCGATGACTTCACCCGTGTTCGGGTCAATCACGCGTTCGGCCAACAAGCGGCTGTAGAGTCGGTTCGCCATGGATTGTCCAGCCACATCATCAGTGCGGCGGATAAATACACCATCCTGTGTATTGCAATCATGCTCATTGATAATGATGTCCTGCGCAATATCCACGAGACGGCGCGTCAGGTAACCGGCGTCCGCTGTACGCAGGGCTGTATCCGCCAAGCCTTTGCGCGCACCATGCGTCGAGATGAAGTATTCCAAGGCGGTCAACCCTTCACGGAAGTTGGAGCGAATCGGCAGAGGAATGATGCGTCCAGATGGATCGGCCATAAGTCCGCGCATGCCCGCCAACTGTGAGACGGTCGAGAAACCGCCTTTGGTCGCGCCGGAGGCGGCCATAACCGAAAGGTTGCCATCCGGATCCATACGCTTTTTGACCGCGTCCG
>JBJKOR010000498.1:0-3944 GCA_046707185.1 Anaerolineales bacterium
CTGTGCAATGGCGGCGGAAGGGTATGCGCGCATCACAAATATGCCGGGCGTTCTCAATGTCACCACCGGTCCTGGCGGCATCAATTCGCTGAATGGTGTATTCGGCGCGTGGACCGATTCAATTCCAATGTTAATCCTTTCGGGTCAAGTGAAGCGCGAAACATATATTCGCACGTACGATCTGCCAGACCTGCGCCAACTTGGCGACCAAGAAGCAGATATCATCTCGATGGTGCACGGCATCACTAAATATGCGGTCACGGTCACCGACCCAAAAACGATTCGCTATCATCTGGAAAAAGCCTGGCATCTCGCACAAAGCGGAAGACCGGGTCCTTGTTGGTTGGATATTCCAATTGATGTTCAATCAAGTCAAGTGGAAGAATCAACGCTGGATGGATTCGTGCCGGAATCAAGACCGGCATTGGACTCCGCCAAATTAACGGAAGCCGTTGTTCAAACGCTAGATCGTTTAAGAAATGCGCAGCGTCCCGTCATCCTCGCGGGAACCGGAGTCCGCCTTGCAGGCGCCGTGGAAATCTTCAACGAAGTTGCCCACAAATTAAATATCCCGGTGACAACCGGATGGACACACGACCTTATCGATTCAGACGATCCTGTTTTTTGTGGACGACCAGGAACGATTGGAACGCGCCCTGGAAACTTTGCCGTTCAAAATTCAGATGTGCTGCTTGTGATCGGAAGCCGTCTCAACGTCCGCCAGACCGGATATACATTCAAATCGTTTGCGCGTGCCGCATATAAAATCTGGGTGGATGTTGATGCACCAGAATTGTGCCGCCCCACCATCCAACCCGATATGCCCATCGTTGCTGATGCAAGAGAGTTTTTGTTGGAAACGAATCGCCAACTTGATCCATGGGACAAAACAAAGCACACAAGCTGGTTATCATGGTGTAAAGAACGACAAAGGCGTTATCCGGCCGTTCTGCCCAAGCACCGAATATTCAACGGCAAAATCAATCCTTACCATTTCATGGAAATACTATTCGAGAAGCTAGATGCGGACGATGTTGTAGTAACAGGCAATGCGACTGCTTGCATTGTTTCCTTTCAAGTGGCAAAGATCAAACTTGGTCAACGACTATTCTCCAATTCCGGTTCGGCTTCGATGGGATATGATTTGCCAGCCGCCATCGGTGCGGCGGTGGCACGCGAAGGGAAGCGTGTCATCTGCCTCGCGGGCGATGGAAGTATCCAACTCAACATTCAAGAGTTGCAAACCGTGGCCCAATACAAACTACCCGTAAAACTTTTCGCTCTGAACAACGGCGGGTATTTATCCATTCGCACATCGCAAAAAGGATTCTTCGGCAGGACGGTTGGAGAAAGTCCATCATCAGGAGTTTCGTTCCCGAATTTCGAGAAAATTGCAAATGCATATGGAATCCAGTATATAAGACTCGACACACAAGATTTTGAATCACAATTACAACAGGCGCTTAATTTGCCCGAACCCGTTTTGTGCGAGGTTGTTCTCGATCCAACTCAAGGCTTTGAACCGCGTCAAAGTTCGCATCAATTACCGGATGGACGTATTGTTTCAGCTCCGCTCGAAGATATGTTCCCATTTCTCGACCGCGAAGAACTGCTACAGAATTTACTAATCCCGCCTTGGGAAGAGTAATTGCCTTTTCATAACTGAAAAATCCAAAGCGCATCCTCTGATATAAAATATAAGGAAAGGACATGGAGGCAGAATGATCAACCGAGATATTTTTGAGGATTTATTTGTATTGGAACTCGCCAATAATCACTGGGGCGATGTGGAGCGCGGCTTGCGCATCATCAAAGAGTTTGGAACGGTGGCGCGCTATAACGATGTACGCGCCGCCATTAAACTGCAATTCCGCGATGTAGATACATTCATCCATAAAGACTTTCTCAGCCGCAATGATATTCGATACATCAAGAAAACGTTGGATACGCGTTTAAACCGGGAAGATACAGCAAAATTGGTCGAAGCCATCCGCCGCGCCAACTGCGTTCGTGTGGCAACACCGTTCGACGAAAAGTCTGTGGAATTATGCGTGGAGTTAGGCATCGAGGTTATAAAAGTCGCCAGTTCGGATGTCACCGACTGGCCTTTGCTGGAAAAGATCGCCAGGACGCGCAAACCCGTGATCGTTTCGACAGGCGGCACGTCGCTCAACGACATTGACAACATGGTCTTATTTTTCGAACACCGAAATATCCCGCTGGCCATCAACCACTGCGTATCACTCTATCCATGCGAAGATGCCGACTTGCAGCTTAATCAAATTGACTTTTTAAAGAATCGCTATCCCGGCCATGTGATCGGGCTTTCCACCCATGAATATCACGATTGGCGCTCGTCGATCTTAATCGCCTACGCAAAGGGCGCAAGGACTTTCGAGCGGCACGTGGACATCAAAACGGAAGACAAACCCTTCTCGCCATACTGCTCCACGCCCGAGCAAGTGGCCGAATGGTTTCAAGCATTCAAGAAGGCTCGTGAGATGTGCGGCGCTCCCGGGAGCGAAAAAGCGCCATCCACCCAAAAAGAAACCGATTATCTCATCACGCTTGTCCGGGGCGTATACGCCAGACACGATCTTGCCGCGGGTCATACGCTCACATCGGATGATTATTACCTCGCGATCCCGCTTCAAAAGGGACAACTGTCTTGCCGGGAATTACTGAACGATCAAGTATTGGCCTCTGATTGCAAAAAGGATACTCCGCTCATGGTGGAAATGGTCGAGAGTTTGTACAATCGTGATGAGACCTTAAGAAAACAGTTGTACGAACGCGGTTTATGAATCTATAAAAGAGGTGCGGCATGAAAACCATTAGCATCGTCACTCCTTGTTTCAACGAGGAAGGCAATATAGACGAACTCTACCATCGCGTCAAAACTGTGATGTCGAGTTTGGACTACGACTACGAACATATCTTCATCGACAACGCATCCACCGACCATACCGTTGATCTGCTCCGGAACTTGGCAGAACAAGACAAGCGCGTCAAAGTGATTATCAATACCCGTAATTTCGGTCACATCCGTTCGCCTTTCCATGCGCTGCTGCAGGCCAGCGGTGATGCCGTGATCGGTATGGCATCTGACCTGCAGGACCCACCTGAACGAATTCCAGACTTCATAAAGAATTGGGAAGAAGGTTATAAGGCAGTGATCGGCGTCAAGACCACAAGTCAAGAATCGGGCTTAATTTATCTTTTGCGAACACTTTACTATCGCACCCTGCGCCAGCTTTCAGATGTCGAACTGATCGAACATTTCACCGGCTTTGGTTTGTACGATAAACAGGTTGTTGAGATTTTGAGGAGTTTCAACGACCCCTACCCTTACTTCCGCGGCCTAATCGCAGACATAGGCTTCCCCATCGCAAAGATCGAATTCGAACAGCCAAAGCGAAAAAATGGCATTACAAAAAACAACTTTTACACCCTGTACGATATGGCCATGCTGGGGCTTACAAGCTACACAAAAGTACCTTTAAGGCTGGCCGCCATGCTCGGATTCTTAACAGCAGGAATCAGCTTTTTAGTTGGCCTAGCCTATCTTATCTATAAATTAATATTCTGGGCAAATTTTTCTGTAGGCCTAGCACCAGCCGTTATTGGACTATTTTTTCTAGGATCCGTCCAGTTGATTTTTCTTGGAATCATAGGCGAATACATAGGCGCAATCTACACACAAGTTATCCATCGCCCGCTTGTCATCGAAAAAGAACGGATCAATTTTTAGATACGCCAACCATGAATAATTTTACATTGCAGGATATTTTTGGCAGCCTGCTGGCCTTTTTACTTTTCAGTTTGATCTTTCTCACGCCCGGCTATGTGATTGGCTGGCTTTTGGATCTATTCAACTTCAGACGCCGAACGTTCGCAGCGCGCTTTGTCATGGCCGTCCCACTTTCGATGGCGATCAGCCCCAT
>JBJKOR010000499.1:0-1273 GCA_046707185.1 Anaerolineales bacterium
TTGTGGCTCCATCGCGGACATGACTGGTGATTATGTAATGGTACAGGCCAATCGGACTGTTGAAGTCCAGCGCGGTTGCAAGCAATTGAAAGCTCAACGGATGTCCGATCCACGCGCCGCACAGCAGCTTCCATGATCCTTTGATATCGCGAGTCTGATCGTCCATGTGAGTGATGAATGTTGCACCCCTGCGTTCAAAAACATCGAACGCAGGGGTGCTGGCGCCGGCTTGCCATGCTTCCGGATGTGTCGAAGACGGACGGTCTGCAAAAGAAACAATGAACATAGGCTCTCCTTTCGTTAGAAAGTTCTGGATGTCAGCCAAAAATTGAAGCCGGCGTCTTTATGGACACCGGCTCAATACACTCGAAAAATACACTTATCAATTTTTTTTACGAGAAGAAAACTTTCTTCGGCTGCCATTCGGGTTCGCCGGTTTCGCTCGCAGCTAACTCCATCAAGGCAACTAATTCGCCTTGAGTACTAACGCCACGCACTAAACCGGGCTTGGCATCCGCTTCAGCTTTGACGCGATGACCGTGACGAACCGCCTCGACTTCATCCGGGCTGAGTTCGATCGCGGGCCACTCCGCCAACGCTTCCGCCGCGGGAATGAGATATTGATACCAATTCCCGGCATGGAACGCATCCTGAAGTTTTCGCAGCGGGGTTGCATCCCGCAAAGAGAATCGTCCGCTTTTGGTGCGCCGCAAACCCACAAGATACGCTCCGCATCCGAGAGTCTTGCCCAAATCGTTTGCCAGCGAACGGACATACGTTCCTGAGGAGCAATGTACGTCAATCACAACTTCAGGCAGCGCCCATTCGAGCACTTCGAGATGATGCACTGTGATCTTGCGCGGCGCGAGTTCAACTTCTTCGCCTTGACGCGCCATCTCATAGGCTTTACGTCCCTGCACTTTGACAGCGGAATACGGCGGCGGCGTCTGTTCGATCTCACCGATGAATGTTTTGAGTACCGCTTCGAATTGTTCTTCGGTGACATTGACCGGCTCATTGGATGGAGTCACCTTTCCATCGGCGTCGAACGTATCGGTCGTGGATCCGAGGCGGATAATCGCTTGATAACGTTTATCCGAAGCCGAAACGAATTCCGACAATCGAACGGCGGGTCCAACAAGAATCACCAACACGCCTGAAGCGCGCGGATCCAATGTACCGGTATGTCCAGCGCGTCGCAAGCCCGTTCCACTACGGATGGCTTGCACTATATCATGGGATGTCATGCCCACCGGCTTATCCACAACAAGGA
>JBJKOR010000500.1:0-3119 GCA_046707185.1 Anaerolineales bacterium
GTAGATCTTGGCGCCCATGTGATGAGCGATGTCCCACGTATCTGGGTTGTCTTCGCCGGTCAGGGAAATGTCCGCCCATCTGTATCCTTTCGCGATGGCGCGCTTGACCATCTCATCGAACAGTAAAACCGCAACGCCCGTATCCCAATTATCAGGCGGGACGGCCACACTTTTGACGGCAATCGATTCGATTTTCTTGTGCTGATAATTTAAAGCCGGAAGATAGTTCCACGGGTACCGCAGACCGTTGATGTGAATTAGAATTTCGTTGAAGTTGGGAATCGCGGGAAACCAGCCGATGGCTTTGCTGTCCACTTCCGCAAACAGGACCAGATCCGCATCGGCCATTTCTTTCAACGGCAGCACCATTGTCTCGATGGCTGCGCGCGGATAGGGCATGAAACCTTCCAAATGAGCCAGGGCGCGGTTCTGCAAATCCCAGATGCGGTCGATCTCATTTTCGACGTCGTCCATATGAGCGCCGCGTATATTGAAATTCTTTCGCTGACGCACTTGTTCCGCCAGGCGCGCCAACCGTTGAATCTTCGGATCGTTTGGATTGAGATCAATGGCATACGCCAGACCGTCATCGTGTTCCATGCCAAATCCATAACGCTCGAAGAAGCCCGGATAATAGGGCGGGTTGTGGCCGCACAGCAGCGGAGCGGGACGCTCGCGGCCTTCGATCAGGACGCCGCGATTCTCTTCGCGATCCAAATTGTAGGTGCCGATCATTGTGGTGAGATGATGCTGGCGCGTCCAAGCCTCGGCTTGTTTGAATAACGCTTCGGCGATGGCGTAATCGTCGAAGCATTCAAAGAAGCCAAACATGTTCTCCATCGAATCTTCTTTTTCCCGCGAACAAGAGATCGTTCCAACCGGCCTGCCATCCTTCCAGGCGATATATAGATCAGCAATGCCCCCGCCTTTGAAAAATAGCCCGCGTTCAGGATCGGTGTTTTTCTGGCGCTCCGAGAGAATCGGCGGAATCCATAACGGATCATGTTTGTAGATGCGCCAGGGAAAGGTATTGAAGATCCTACGGTCCTGCTTTGTCTGGACGGGGCAGACTTCGATCATGCGGGCCTCTTTTGAAAGTGGGTTAGGTTTTCAACACAACACTGAACCCTGAAGAACGCAGGGCAGGTGAACACAGTGTTTAGAACACCAAGGACTCAAGGAAGATGCAAAAGACAATTTTGCGCACCATATAAAAATAAATCTCAGCCAACCTTCACGGTGAAAAGGACGATGGCAATCAAGGCGGCCGCGATTCCAATCCACTGTGTGCGCGAAATGCGTTCCTTCAAGATCAACGCCGCCAACAGAATGGTCGCGCCTGGGAAAAGCGAACTGAGCACCGCGGAAACGTCGAGCCTTCCAACCTGTCCGGCGAGAACGTAGAAGATATTTCCGCTCACATCCAGGATGCCATTCAGAATCAGAAAAGGCCAGGCAGCAGGTTTTGGAATCCATTCTCCGCTGCGAAACAGGACGAACAATGCGATCACGATCAGGCCGGAGGTGCGTCCCGCCACGATCGGCCAAAAGGTAACCCGATGCGTCGCGGCGTTCATCAAGGTAAAGTATAAGCCAAAGCCAAGGCCCGCAAGCAGAGGCAGGCGCAAGTCGGAGAGATGCGAGAGGATATCCTTGATCCCCTCCTCGCTTTGTGAGATCAGCCAAATGGCGACGAGCGCAAACCCAAATCCCAGGAAAGTCAGGTAACCGGGAAATCCCGCCGTGAAGGTTCCCACGACAACCGGAAGCGCGACAGCCAGCAACGCCGAAACCGGCGCGGCGACGCTCATCTTGCCCTCTACCATGGCGGTGTAGAGCAGAAGAATACCGCCCGTGCCCAGCCCGCCCGCCAGGATTGCATAGATCCAGGAGGTCATGTCGGGTAATGGCTGGGGGCTGATCAGGATGAATAGAAACAACATCAACAGCCCGAATGCTTCACCATAAAGCACGGCGCGATAGGGACCTGTTTTGCGCGCAGCCAGCCCGCCTGCAAAATCGCCCGCGCCCCAACTGATTGCCGATGTAAGTCCTAATAGAATTGAGATCAAACGGACTCCTATCTGATTATGTCGTTGCGAGCGAAGCGAAGCAATCTTGTTGCGCTATTAAAACATGAGATTGCCACGTCGGACTTCGTCCTCCTCGCAATGACATCAATTGATTTTTCCCGCTGCTCTCGCCCGATCCAAAACTTTTTGCGCGTTCTTCAATAGCGGCATATCAATCATTTTGCCGTCCAACGCGTACGCGCCTTTGCCTTCCTTTTGACTGGCTTCGAAGGTTTCCACAATTCGCCGGGCATGAGCAATGGCTTCGTTGCTGGGCGTGAACGCGGCCTGCACCGGCTCGACCTGCGCCGGATGGATGATCTGCTTGCCGGTGAATCCCAACTGTGCGCCGAATTCGGATTCTTTTCTCAAAGCTTCGATATCTTTGAAATCAATCGCGACGATATCAATGGCTTGAAGTCCAAACGCCGCAGCGGTCGTGACTGTGGCTTGACGCGCGTAAAGCAGTTCGACCGCGTCTTTGGTGCGCGTCGCGCCAACCGACGCGGCGAAATCTTCCCCGCCGAAGATCAACGCATCCAGCCGGGGATGCGAGGCGATTTCTTTAAGGGTTAAGATTCCTTTGGCAGTTTCGACATCCACCAGAATCCGAATCGAATTCATCGGCCAGCCGTTCTTCAATTCCGCGGCTTCGATGATCTCGCTTGCCCATTGAATTTGTTCGAGCGATTCCATTTTGGGAATCACAACGCCATCAGGATGAAACGGTAAAACGGCTTCGATATCTTCTTTTTCTGTTCCAGAGCCAACGGCGTTGATGCGCGCCAGTTTTTCGCTTTTGCCGAAATCCAATTCGCGTAAAGCCTTGGCGATGGTCGTGCGTGCCTCGGCCTTTTTGTTGACCGCCACGCCGTCTTCCATATCCATGCAAATGCAGTCCACACCGAGCGTGAGAGCTTTGGTGATCTTCTTCCAATCGTCACCGGGCATGTAAAGTAGTGCGCGTCGTGAGTGCATAGTCTCCTCCATCAGATGTCGTTGCGTGCGGGGTTCTTTGGCGGGTCGGAATCACAACTTACTATCCAA
>JBJKOR010000501.1:0-10432 GCA_046707185.1 Anaerolineales bacterium
ATAAAAAGCAACGAACGAAATAACATCGAGCGCGGGAGGGGTTGAAAACCTTCTATACAAGACGATTTGTTCGGGAGAAGTCGAAGATAAGTCGTATGTGCTTCGAGATTGATCCCAATAAACGGTCAACGTTCCGCTCGCGGCGGGAGTTTGGACGATCAAAGTGATCAATTCTGGAGCCGCCCCCGTCCAGTGCAAAGAGGCGGAGGAATTGCCATCCAAACTGAACTTATCCCCGGTTGATTTCCAAATGCCGACCGGGATAAACGATTTGGCATCCAATGGAGTTCCGTCAAGATTCAATCGAATATCCGACTTTAAAAAATCAAGCGGCTTGGATTTTGGATTCACGTCGAATTGAACAGCAATATCGGTCCACGGCTGCAACAAAGGACTCGCCGGATATGAAACAGGTTTATAAAGGAGCGGAAGGAACAAAAGCGGGAGCAAAAGACTGGGACCCAGAAAATATGGTTTCTTATGAAACGCAGTTACCCATCGTTCTTTCATGAAGTAATTGGTAAAAAGAAAATTAACGGCGGCGAAGCCAAAGAGCACGCCAAATCCAATGAGCAATCGACTCTTGCTGATGATTGGCGTCTGGAGAAAGAGAACAAAAGCAATATATGCCGCGCTCACTCCAACCAAGACGCTGGATGCAATGGAGCCTCTGAATAAATCAAGGTCATCAGCCCGTTTTGATATGCCCATTTTGCATCAAGCCAATCCGAACATCTTCAACATCGCCTGCCAGGCAAGAGCAGGGGTGGACAAGGTAAAAAGTAACCAGCCAAACGTAACATAATTGAACGTTAGAAATACGCCAAGGGCATTCACGGCACTTTGGCCGCGCGCGGACTGAGTCCAGGCTGGCATGCGGTTGCGAACGAATTCGCTCCAGCGGTTATGGATGAAAAGCCCCACGCCATGCCAGGCGCCCCACAACACATAATTCAATCCCACGCCATGCCACAGTCCGATCAAAACCATGGTGCTCATCTGCGTTAGCAAAATAATGAGCCACACGGAAAGTTTTTTCCCGCTCCGCAAAGCGCGCGTAATCGGGTTGAAGAAATAAGCCCGGAACCACTGGGTCAGAGTCATATGCCAGGAGTTCCAGAACTGCATCAGGTTCGGCTTAAGATAAGGTGCGGCGAAATTCTCCGGGATGCGGAATCCCAGCAATCGTCCGATTCCGATGGCGACATCGGTGTATCCGCTGAAGTCCAGGTAGATGCGGAAGGAATAGGCGTAGAGGAAAAGCCACATCCAGCCCGCGCCGTGGACATGTGTCACAAGCACATCGTTGATGGAGATAACCGCCAGTAGATCAGCCAGAACGAATTTTTTGAAGAGGCCGACAAAGAGCCGCGTACCGGCGTCGACCCAATCCTCGTTTGCCAACGGAAGCGGCGAACGCAAGTCCTTGACGAATCGTTCCAAACGATCAATGGGCCCCGCTGTAAAGGTGGGAAAGAAAATAACATAGTTCACGTATTCTTCCAACGTTACGGGAGGCAGGCGGCCTGATTGACGATCACGGATGGTGTGCATGATGCGAAAGGCCAAATACGAAAACCCAAACCAGCTAAAAGCCACGCCAGCCGTGTCCGGATTCTGCCCATGCACCGAAGAAAGATAATTCAATACACGATCAGTCAGTTGAGGCGTCTTCAAAAAAACAAAGACCAAAATGATTACAGCAAAGGCAAGCACCTGCAGCACGCCATGGGACTTTTGCCAACGCGTTAATACAAGAGTTGCAACGGAAATCGTCACCAAGACAATGACCGCCAGCGTCAACTGCGGCGTGGAGGAAAAGTAAACTTGTGTTAACTGTACATAGCGGTTCAAATCCATCAACACGACAACGCCCACGAGCACGGCAACCGCCGGCCAGTTTTGTTTCCAGCCGCGCATCCCAGGCACGGAGGTGAGCGCCCAAGCCATAACCGTGATCGTGAGCGTCCCAAGCGGAAGCCAAAATTGGAAACTGACAAAAGGCTCAGCAGGCTGGAGCCAAAAGACGACAAATGCGCTGACCGCCAACAGGGCCAGACCCCTGTATTTGGGAACACGATTCAGAATGACAGCGGCAACCGCCAGGATCGCAATTTGAAGAATGGTCAAATTAGAATCCCTGATAAATCCACACAGATGACGTATCAGCAGCAAAGATCACAAGTGCGAGGAGAATTAAAGCCAGCATTAAAGCCAGAAAATTTTCACGGGTGAAAACAGCGTCACGAATCTTCTTCCACATCCTGGCTCCTACGCATTCTGTCGAAGATAGGCTTCCATGAAGGCGTCCAAGTCGCCATCGAGGACGGCTTGCGTGTTTCCGGTTTCATAGTCCGTGCGGTGATCCTTGACCATTTGATAGGGATGCAAAACATACGAGCGGATCTGACTGCCCCACTCCGCCTTGGTGTATTCGCCGCGCAGCACCGCGATCTCCTGGTCTTTTTCGGCGCGCTTGATTTCCAAAAGACGCGCCCGCAAAACACGTAAGGCATTTTCCCGGTTCTGCAATTGCGATCGTTCGTTCTGGCAGGTTACGACAATCCCCGTTGGAATATGCGTCAGCCGGATCGCGGTGGAATTTTTCTGCACGTTCTGGCCGCCTGCGCCCGATGAACGGAAGACGTCGATCTTCAAGTCGTTGGGATTGATTGCGATTTCCGCATCGTCCATCGCGACCTGCGGCAGTATCTCCACCAACGCAAACGACGTATGCCGACGATGCGCGGCGTCGAACGGCGAAAGCCTCACGAGGCGATGCACCCCTTTCTCGGAGCGCAAATAACCGTAGGCATAGTTTCCATCGATGGCAATCGTCACGCTCTTTAGACCGGCTTCCTCGCCATCGGTGCGATCCAGCATCTCGGTTTTGAAACCGCGCGCGTCTGCCCAACGCAGATACATGCGTTCGAGCATGGCAGCCCAATCCTGCGAATCGGTTCCGCCGGCCCCGGCATGGATGGCCAGCAAGGCATCGCCTTCATCATACGGCCCGGAGAGCATGGCATCGAACGAACGCTTGTCCAAATCCTTTTCGAGCGCGGTGATTTCGTTTTCCAATTCGCCGCGCAGCGATTCGTCGTCGAGGCGCGCAAGCTCGCTCAGATCACTTAAATGAGATTGGAATTTGTGCCACGCTTCGACTTCCTCGCGCAGATTGGAAACGACCTTCATCGTTTTCTGCGCGGCGGACGAATCGTTCCAGAAATTCGGCGCTTCGATTTCCTTTTCAAGCTCAGCTAATTTCTTCTCTTTGCCCGCCAAGTCAAAGACGCACCAATAATTGAGAAGTTAGTTCCTGCGCATGAGTCAAACGGTCAAGCAAATCCTGCATTATTCCTCCGATGATAATAATATAATCACGTCATGGCGAGGCCGCACAGTGCACCGAAGGCGATATTTTTTCCGAAGCAGTCTCCTCGTCAAGCAGGAGATTGCTTCGTCGCCTTGATTTCGATACGCTCGCTGCGCCCTCTACTCAATCAGCGGCTCCTCGCGATGACATCTCGTAATATTCTTTCTCTCATTGATTTCCTAAAATTCCATCGACAAACGCATCGGGATCGAACGGCTCCAAATCTTCCATCTTTTCGCCCAGGCCCGCAAACAGAATCGGCAAACCCAATTCGCGTTGAATGGCAAAAGCCATGCCGCCGCGCGCCGAGGAATCAAGTTTTGTCAGGATGACGCCTGTCGCGTGGACCGCATCCTTGAAGGCGCGCGCCTGCTGCAGCGCGTTTTGCCCGGTTGTCGCATCGAGCACCAGCCAGACCGCGTGCGGAGCACCGTTCATTGCCTTGCCGACCACGCGATAGATCTTCTTCAACTCTTCCATCAAGTTAAATCGCGTGTGCAAACGTCCGGCCGTATCAATCAAGATCAAATCCACTTTGTGCGCGATGCCCGATTGAATGGCATTGAACGCCACCGCGCCGGGATCGCTTTCGGGCGCGCCCGCCACCACCTCGATACTTCGACCTCGCTCAGCACAAGCCTTGAGCCGGTCACCCCAAAGCTGTAGCTGATCCACTGCCGCGGCGCGGAATGTGTCTGCCGCGCCGAACAAAACGGATTTTCCTTCCTCGCAAAAACGTTTTCCGAGTTTGGCAATTGTGGTGGTCTTACCCGAACCATTCACACCGACGATCAAAATAACCGAAGGATGATCGCTCCAGTTCATAACGGGGGGCTTCACCAGACGCGAACGCAGGTCAGCCTGAAGCACGGATTGAAGCTCATCGGAGCGCGTCAGGCCGCGCTCGCGAACGATGCGTTGAAGCGAGGTCACCACATCGCCGGTTGTCTCGATGCCCAAATCGGCCTGAATGAGCAGCGCTTCGAGGTCATCCCATGTTTCCGAGGTGATCTCCGTGGCGCCAAGCAAATTCGCAAGCCGTCCAAAAGTCGTCTTGCTGGTCTTGGACAGTCCCGCCCGCCATTTTGAAAGTAAATCTGCCATGATTCGGGATTATAACATGCGGGTTTTGTGTTATACTCACGCCCGCCTATTTGGAAAAAAAGAGTATAAGAAAGAATAAAAGGTAGAATAAAGTCATGATAGAAGAACCTATTCACGTCACTGATACAGCTTTCGAACAGACTGTGCTCAAATCCGCCGTTCCTGTTATCGTTGATTTCTGGGCGCCGTGGTGCGGACCGTGCAAAATGGTCGCGCCCATTCTCGAGAAGCTCGCCAAGGAATATGCCGGCAAGGTTGTTGTTGCCAAAGTCAACACCGATGAGAATCCGGAATGGGCCGGAAAATACGGCATTCAGGGAATCCCGACCATGCTGTTTATTTCAGGCGGCAAGATCGTTCACCGCCAGGTGGGTGCACTCCCGGAGCGAATGCTGCGTGATGTTGTGGCCCAATTCATGGAGGTTGTCAGTCAGAACTGAAAGCGAACGAAAAGATCATTCACCTTCGCTCGTCTTTGGCCTGACGTATGTCTGGCGGCTTTGCAGCCGTTTGAATTGATTTGCCATCTTCGTCCACAGACTATATGTACTGCCAAAGCAGGGAAAAAGCTCAAGGCAGTTATCTATATCACATTAACATAACAATGGAATCATCCTGCCGCCCTACCAACTTAAATCCGTTATTCTCACGGCTAGAAGAGAAAGGAAGAAAATGAAATCCTTCAAATTGACATCCAAGCTATTCATTGCTGCCATGGTACTGATGCTCGCACTCAGCGCATGTGGGGCAAAAGCCTCCACGCCCACACCTGACGTACAAGGTACGGCCATGGCAGCCGCCAACACCATGGTTGCCGAAACCCAGGCCGCCATGCCAACCGCAACACCTATCCCGCCCACCGCGGCTGCTACTGATACGCCGCAACCGACTCCCACGATCCCGCCGCTGCCAACCGCTCCTATCCTTGCATCTCCAACAGCGGTTAGCTCAAAAAGCAGTGGAGACTGTCAATTCCTCACGGTGAGCCCGGGAGAAAAAAAGACATTTATACGAGTCAACAACAAGACCAACCAACTGGTGGGGGTTACCTTTTACCTCAAGAAGAATGCATTTGGAGACTGCGGCTATTGGTCAACCCAGGTCAGCCCCAATAGCTCCATTGACTTAACGAACCTTCCGTGGGGATGCTACTACGTCGGAGCATGGACTCTTTCCGGGAAACCAAACTTCCAAAATCTTGGTTATCCTTTTTGCGATACAATGTCGCAAAAATTTACCATCAGCCTCACAGTAGATACAATTACTTTCCCACAATAATTAACCGGCTCCAGTTGTGATTAAAGAGGTGAGCAATTTGAATGCTCACCTCTTTATTAATTATTCCGAAATACACTGTGCAGGCATTTGATGACCATTACATATGGCTTTTTCAAAGTCCGTGCGAAAAGTATTTTCGTCCGCGAATTTGCACGAATTCTTTTTGAATCCGCGCTGACGCCCGCACTCCCCGGCACTTGCGCTCGGGCAAGTGTGCGCCAGGTGAAAGTGTTAGCGTGAATTCGCGGATGAATCTTGATTTTGAAAACCATGCTCCATTGCATCCTCACAGTTGGCATATAATTAAGCATGCAGTATCATAGAGGAACTCCTTCATCTTATAATTGTCGATATCATTGCTTTGGGATTGATAAGGGCTTCCCAACCAACCTCTGCAAGAAGAGAAAGGAAATAAAATCCATGAAACCAAAATCCACGTTGATTATTCTTGCTGTAATCGCGTTCTCATTAAGTGCGTGCGGTACGAAAAACGCGACATCCACACCCGATATGCAGAGTATGATCAACGATGTTGCCAACACTATGATCGCTGAAACGCAGGCGGCCGCGACGACCTCACCTGCTGCTGCATCTTCAACAACAGCTGCTACACCAAAGCCAGAAACTGAATCATATAAAGGTGGAGAGTGTATTGGTTCCCTGACCATCAGCAAGGGCGAGAAGCAAGCCACGATTCTGATCGATAACAAGACCAGTGCATCGGTTGGCTTCAATCTGTACCTCAAAAAGAATGCATCTGGAGACTGCGGGAGCTGGAATGCTCCATCTGGAATAAAGCCGAACAGCTCACTTCTCGTTACCAGTGGTCTGCCTCTGGGATGTTACTATGCAAGTGCATGGACGCTATCGGGTACACCAGACTTCCAAAATTATGGTTCTGGTCCATACTGCGTAACGAGCACAAACAAATTTACGATTAATGTCGCAGCTGATGGGATCACCACTACACCGTAGATGCCAGCAGCACCTTGTTGAAAAAGAGGCGAACGGGGATGAAGTGTTTGCCTCTTCGCAAGAGGTCTATTCCATTGTCACAGTTGGCATATAATTAAGCGTATCAGAAGAGGAGGCGCCTTATCTACAGATTGCCGATACCATTACTTCGGAATCGATAAGGGCTTCCCAACCAACCTCTGTAAAAAGAGAAAGGAAATAAAATCCATGAAATCAAAATCCACGTTGATTATCCTTGCTGTCATCGCGTTTGCATTAAGCGCGTGTGGAACGAAAACCGCGACACCCACGGCAGACTATCAAGGCACAGCCATGGCTGCCGCCAGCACCATGATCGCCGCAACGCAGGCCGCCGTGCCAAGCACGACTCCGGTCCCGCCCACTGCAGCCGCCACCGAAACGCTGATGCCCACCCCCACGATTCCGCCCCTTCCTACAAATCCAGTCTTTCCATCACCGACTGCCGTCATTGCCTCCAGCGGTAATACAGGCGGATCCTGCAATGGACTCATCACGACCAGCAAGGGAGAGCCGCATATCACGGTTACCATCAATAACAAGACGAAGGTTTTGTTGGGAGTCAGCCTTTATCTGCATCAGAACTCTTTTGGGGAATGCGGATTCTGGTCCAGCCCAACCGGCGTATCTGCAAGTTCCTCTGTTACACTGACTACCTTACCAGATGCGAATTCCTGCTACCACGTTACCGCCTGGACGCTTTCGGGGAAACCGAATTTCATCAATAGCGGTGACTTCTGCTCCGGAGCTTCCGGCGGCAAATATGTAATTGACGTGACAACATCCAGCCTCATCATCCGTTGATCAAACCGGCGCATTCGACGAAGAATATTCAGGTTCGTTCATAACGATTCTTAAAATAAGTTTAAGAGAGAAGCCGGCACACCCTGTGCCGGCTTCTCTCTTGTGGATCACAAGACCTATAGCGTGCCATATTCTTCTTTGCAAATGAAGTTTCCAATACATGTCTACTTGGCACAATCACCGGACTCCCATTCCAGCCTCCGGCTTCATCGGCGAATTTCGGATCACATCTTTGCGTACCTTGGAATATAATGGCGCACGCCAAAGAGACCCATGCTTGGAATTTGTCTGCAAAATTGCTTATGAGCCACAAGAACTCCATAGTATTCATTCTCAAAAAAGTGAAAGGAAATACGAACTTATGAAATCGAAAGTAATGTTGACTTTGACCGCCCTCATGGTCCTGCTGTCCAGTGCGTGCGGAGCAAAGGCAGTGCCAACCGTGGCTCCGAGCCAGGTGCAAGCTTCGATAGTTGCCATGGCAAACACAATGGTGGCGATAACGCAAGCGGCAATGCCCACCAAGACCCCAGTTCCTCCAACGGACACACCCACCGTCACGCCTCAACCCGCTGCGACGATTCCGCCTTTGCCTACTGTTGCGGCTTCGCCAACAGTAGTTGCTTCCGTGAACAGTGGTTCCAGCGGCATGCAACGGCCCTATCGCTGCCAACAAGGGAGAACTTTTGCTTAAGAACCTTGTAATAAACAATAAAACGCCGGTTTTGTTGCAGGTCAGTATCTATCTTAACAAGAACTCTTTCGGCGATTGCGGTTTCTGGGCTACCCCGGCAGGGATTTCAGCGAACTCATCCACTGCGATCTCCAGTTTCTTCCCGGCCAATTCATGCTATCATGTCACCGCCTATACGCTTTCAGGAAAACCGAATTTCATGGTTGGAGCGGATTTCTGCGTGGGCGCCAACGGAGACAAATTTACACTTAATGTAACAGAGAGCGGCATTGGTGTTATTGGCCCCTGAGCCAATAAAAATAGAACCCTTGCATAAGTGTCCCGCCGCAGTCCCTCGCGAAGTGTCGCATGGCGCCATGGCGACACACCCTGCGGGTAGCGGCGAGGACGCCGCCCTGAGCAAGGTAAAAAAATTACTTTTGCAAGAGGTCTAATATATAGGATAACAACAAGGCGAGCAAAATGCTCGCCTTGTCTTATTCTTAAATACGCTCGATGTGCGCACCGAGCGAACGAAGTTTGCCCTCCACATTTTCATAGCCGCGATCGATCTGGCCGATGTTCCAGATGTGCGACTCTCCATTTGCGGCCAGTGCGGCAAGCACCAGCGCCATGCCAGCGCGAATATCCGGACTTTCCAATTTCTCGCCGAACAATGGAGTGGGGCCTTGAACCAAACAGCGATAAGGATCGCACAGAATAATGCGCGCGCCCATACCCACCAATTTATCCGTAAAATACATGCGGCCAGAATACATCCAATCGTGAAAAAGTATGGAGCCACTGGCTTGCGTGGCAATCGTCACCGCGATGCTGATCAGGTCGGTTGGATAAGCGGGCCACACGTTGGTTTTGATTTCGGGGATGGCGCCATCCAAATCGGGCACGATTTGGAGTGGTTGGTCGGCATTGACAAGCACATCATCCCCCTCTGTTTTCCATTCGATCCCCAAACGCCGAAAGACTCCCGCAATCATTGCAAGATAACGAACACCTGCATTGCGAATCCGAAGCCTGCCGTGCGTAACCGCCGCCGCACCGACAAAACTCAACACTTCGAGGTAATCCGGCCCAATGGTAAATTCCGCGCCATGCAGACGCGGCACACCGCTGATGTGAAGAGTATTGGATCCAACCTCATGAATCTGTGCGCCCATCCCATTCAGGAGCTGGCAGAGTTCCTGAACATGAGGCTCGGAGGCCGCGTTATGAATCACTGTTTCTCCATTTGCAAGGACCGCGGCCATGATGGCATTTTCCGTAGCCGTGACACTGGCCTCGTCCATCAGGATTTCCGCACCTTTCAAGCCATGCGCACGGAAATGAAAAATCCGATCATACTCAACGTGCGCGCCGAGGGCCTCCAAAGCCAGGATGTGCGTATCGAGTCGGCGGCGGCCAATGACATCACCGCCAGGAGGCGGCAGGCGCAGCTCCCCCGCGCGTGCCACCATCGGACCGGCGATCAAAATGGAGGCGCGGATTCGGCGGCACAAATCTGCATCGAGGTCAGCCGGCCTCAGGGTCCGGGCCGTGACGCGCCAAGTATTGGAATCCAATTCATCCACCTCGGCGCCCACGCCCTCGATCAAGCGCCGCAAATCCAACACATCGCGAATATTCGGAACGTTATGCAAAATGACCGGCTCATCCGTCAATAGGCAGGCCGTCAAAAGCGGGAGCGCGGCGTTCTTATTGCCCGCAGGTGTGATCTCACCCTGCAAAGGAACGCCCCCCTCGATAATGAATTCTTCCATGCTTCGTCTCCTGGAAAGTCTTGCAGGATTGTAAGGCAGTTTGGATATTTCGCCAAGCACATTACAATTCACTCACGGAAGATATAAAGAAATGACATTTATAATATAATTGAAGTGATGGATTTTATTTTGATCGTTCCCATCCTAGTTGGCTGGCTGAGCGGCTGGGTGGTAAATTACCTTGCAGATGTCCTGCCCGTAACGCGGCGGTTCTCACGCCCAAGTTGCGTGCATTGTGGAAAGGACTTCCCAACGGCAGCCTATCTGATGTTCGCCCCTTGTCCGCATTGCGATCATCACCGCTCTTTGCGCGTCTGGATTATCCAGCTTTTCATGCTGGTTATCAGTATATATATTTGGTTTCAAGCTCCTTTCGGCATTTTTGGATTCCACCCGCCCTATCATCTGGCGTATACGCTGGGCATG
>JBJKOR010000502.1:0-1514 GCA_046707185.1 Anaerolineales bacterium
TCGTTGGGACGGACCGAAAAAATCTGACTGCCCTTCGTGCGAATTAGATCTCGAACATTGTTCATGGCTGCCACTCCTTTGCATGAGATTTAGTGAAGTATAGACTCGAATTCCAAAGCTGACAAGCGAGGTTTTTCCGAATCTCTTTTCACCATCTAAAAATCACGGCAGCCACCGTAAACGCCGAGGCGATCACAATAAACACCGAAGCAATGGACGTAAAGTATTTTTGGAAACCATTGTTGGCATGTTGACCCATCAATGCGCGGCTATTTGTCAAACTGATGAGATAGAAGAAAACGAGCGGCAGGATCATGGCATTGAGAGTCTGCGTGGCAATGGCAAAGTGGAACAAGGAAATTCCGGGAATGGCCGTAATCAGGGCCGCCAACACCAGTTGGGCAATGAACAGGATATAAAATGTTTTGCTCTTTTGATAATCGCTATCGAGGCTGCCGGATAAGCCAAAGAATTCGGAGAACGCATAAGCCGTCGAAAGGGGAACAATCACAAGTCCCATGAAGGCCGCGGCCAGAATACCAATCGCAAAAAAGGTCCCGGCCAAATCACCCGCAAACGGACGAATCGCTTCCGCAGCTTGTTCGCCGGAGGTCAACACGATTCCGCTAAAAAACAGCGTCGACGCTGTGGCAACAATCATAAAGAATGAGAAGAAATCAGTCAGAAACGCACCCCAGTAGGTTTCCAACTGTGAAAAGATCAAGGTATCCTTGTTTATCTTTTTATCGAAGGCAAAGCTGCTGATAAAGAACTGGCCCCAAGGCGTAATGGTCGTTCCGAGCACGCCCATGCCGATCACCAAATAGCTGACGAGATATTTGGGAGTCCATGCCACGCCGTGCGGATAAAACAAATTGCTCACTGCCGTTCCCCAATCAGGATGGGCCTTCACCGCTGAAATAATATACGTAAGATAGAACAGCGAAACGACCAGCATGATGGACTGCGTGAGTTTGTAATTCCCTTTGGTGATAAATATAAACGCGATCAACAACATGCCAATCAAGAACGGTGCAGGTGGAATATGAAGCATGCCGCTGACCGTCCGAATCGCGGAGACCTCGGTCGTAATCGTTCCAAGATTGGCGATGAACAAACCGAGGAATATAAACAGCGAAACTTTCACACCGTATTTCTCGCGGATCAAATCGGCCAGGCCGCGGCGCGTGACAAGCGTCAGGCGCATTCCCATCTCTTGTGTAATGCCAAGCAAAGGCGTGATGATGAACAGCAAAAACAAGATTGGATAACCAAGCGTGGCGCCCGCGACCGAATATGTTGCGACACCACCCGCATCGTTATCCGCCATGGCCGCAATGGTAGCCGGGCCAAAGACCGCAAGAATCAGCAGGATGCGATGAAGGGTCGGATTCGCCATCCAACGATCACGAAGTTGGAGCAACGCCTTGATCATTCCAGCGCTCCGAAGAAATGAGGCAGGCGCTTCTTCCAGGCAGTCGGCAGAATTTTATCGAGCGCATCATCCGCGGTGA
>JBJKOR010000503.1:0-2503 GCA_046707185.1 Anaerolineales bacterium
CCAAGCAGTTGAAATATAACGAAGACAACAACATCACACCGGTCAGTATTCACAAGGCCATCCGCGATATTACCGATCAATTATCGGGTGAAGCCAAAGAGAAAGCCATGGCGGTGGGCGAATCGAAGGCGGAATATCGCACGAAGCACGATAAGACTTCGCGCGATGAATTGCGTAAGATCGTCAATGAGCTTGAAAAGCAAATGAAGGAAGCTGCCAAGAACCTGGACTTTGAAAAAGCCGCTGCTTTGCGCGATGAGATGTATGAACTGAAAGCCATCCTTGCAGATGATGAAAATCTAAAACCGTGGGAACGACTCAAGTTGCTGGCGAATGAAGAATGAAAAATGTTATTGCGAGGGGCCACGCAGTGGCGACATGGCAATTCCACAAGGGGATGATATCTCAACTAACCATCAAACAGGGGCTTGCCGCACTCGTTTGCGATGACATATTAATTTATGGTTGGAGACGAGCGAAAAGCGATATGTGGCTGGATTGCCAGATACGTTGATAGGTTATCCGGTTTAGGGTGAGGGTATTTTTTCTAAAGAGTTTGGGTATGGTTACGACGAGTACATCCGGTTTAAATAGGTGGTAATAAGGGTTGGTGCGCGCAATGACGTTCGTTTCATTTTGAACTTTGACATGCTCGATGCGTGGAAGCGGCCGCTCATCATTGCTCAAGTAGACCCACAGCGGATATTCGCTATCGTTGAATTGCATGACCAAACCGACATTCGGTGCTTTCATTGTTTCTATTTGATTAGTGACTGACATGTAGGACGGATATAAATTTGGCTCATTGCTTAGGTACTGCTCATTTCGATTGGTCGTCAAGACGCTGTGATTACCGAGAAGGGGACGGGGTTGGCCCTCCACCAACCATGGAATTGCTGCAATAAAAAGCAAACCGACAATCGCTTTCGATAAAAATTGAAACTTGATTTTCGAGGCAACAACTCCAAATACTGCAGATGTCAAAATAAAGAGTGGGGTCTGAAGGCGGGTGATCCAAACTTGCCATTTTAGAACAGCACAGAACAAAAAGAAACCGGACCATAGCGCCACCACATATATGTTTATGATCTTCGGAAGTTTTCTGAACAGGAGTAGGCAGTAAATGGATAGTAGCATCGCCAGGATTGTAGCCAGTAAATTTCCGGCAAAATCCTCGTCAAGTGATATCGGTTTTACGTGGAAGCCCCTGTTGGCAAAGGTTGTTCTGGGATCGTTTGACATTATCCCGATTTTTGAGTGGAATTTTTCTATCAAATTTTCTATATCGTTATTAATTTTGTTGGATGGCGTTGAAAGATTGACGCCAACATTCCTCACGATGTTGGATGCAAATGCCGCTGGAGTGAAAATTTCGTTTGTATATTTGGATTCATCGACCTGTGTGGGTCCCAAAGGAGCTTTATATATCTGGTACATTCGAATGAATTGCCCGCTGTTAATGGTAATCACAATTGCCACTGCTAGCATGGCGTACAGTAACCGATCGGCCTTCCAATTGACCAACAAGTATACAAGAATGAATAACGCGAATGGAAATGCAAATAGATACGCGGTTGTTTTTGTCAAGATCGCAAGCCCAAGGCTGAATCCTATCCAGATGATGTCAGACTTATCTGTAGAGTTAAAGAAGTGAATGCCAAAATAGATGAAACAGACAAGCCAGAACGCAGTGGTCAAGTCGGTCTGGGTGCTGGAAGCCTCGAGAATTACGATGGGAATGGTTGCGCAGAACGCCGAGGCAAACAACTGTCCTTTTGTATTCGCTCCAAGTTCTTTGACAATCAGTGAAATGCCGAAAATGCTGCCAATGAAACTAAACCACTGGATACAATTCGCAAAATGATCACTGCCTGTTAGAAGTTGGAACTGCAAAATGGCGTATTCGCTCCACGGCGGAATATAGATTTGTCTGGAGATATTTGTTGGATATGGTGCGACGCTTTGATTCTGAATCCAATGCATTATCCGACTCATGTGGTAGATCAACGAATCGGTTGTGTTGGGAGGAGCAGCGAGGGCAATAATGCCTGTTACCAAGACATAAATAACAAGACCAAAAAGAACAAAGTAATCAAAACCATGCAAGCCTGAAAACGGCTTGTTGACGATCTTGAAACCCTCTTTCTTGATCTTTCGGTATAACATCGACCCTGCAAGGATGTCGGCAAGCAACCAAAAGAGAATCAGATCATAAAATGTGAGACCCTTGAAAATGCTCAGACCTTCTGTGACTGAAGCGGTGGCAACACCCCAAAGAATGGAGGCTTGAAGGAAGGCTTTGCGCCAACCTGCCTGCTGGAAGTAGAAGGCAAAAAGAATAATAGTGAAAAGGATCGGCAAAATTGCCAGAAGGTAATTGCCATTTGCAAGAATCATTACAGGAACCCTTGTCTGCTATTAATGCTGGAGAGGCATTATTTTACTACTGGTCCGAAGGTCAGTCCCAATCCATAGGTAATCAATGCTTCGCCGAGTCCGATGA
>JBJKOR010000504.1:0-4674 GCA_046707185.1 Anaerolineales bacterium
CCTGGACGCGCTGGTGGGAGGGATATGTCGCAACCTACTTGGAACGCGACCTGCGCCAAGTAGCCCAGATCGATGCCCTGCTGGACTTTCGGAAAACGATGGAGTTGGTTGCTCTGCGATCAGGGCAATTGCTCAATCAGTCCGAAGTGGCCCGCGATGCTCGACTCACTCAACCAACGGTTCATCGCTATCTCAATCTTCTGGAAACCACCAATCTCTTTGAACGGCTGCCAGCATTTACGGTCAGCCACACCACCCGACTGCTCAAATCTCCCAAGGCATTCCTGAATGACCCAGGGCTGGCAGTTTTCCTTTCAGGATATTATGAATTGACCGACCTTAAGAAGAGCCGGGAATATGGGGCGTATTTCGAGACATTGATTTATCACCACTTGCGCCTGCTAACCCGCCTGATGATACCTTCTGGTCGTCTTTCTTTTTGGCGCACCCGCGACGGCAGGGAAGTTGATTTTGTGGTGGAGCATGGGCGGCGCGCCATGGCAATAGAAGTAAAAGTAACTGACAATCCCGGATACCGCGATATCGCTGGCTTGCAGGCTTTCCTGAGCGAACACCCCACGGCTACAGCCGGACTGCTCCTCCATAGCGGATGTGAAATAAAGCGTCTGGATAAGAAGATCCTGGCAGTTCCCTGGTCCATGCTGACAGGATAGAAATTGCTCAAGGAAAATTAGGCCGTACCTATGAATACGAATACCGCGGACTTCCTTCAAAGACTCCGTAAATTCGTTCAAGATGAAGCCAATGCTCAGATGGATGCTTTGGAGCAACAGTGGTCGCGTCCTTTGAATGAACGTGTTGCCAAAGGTTGGGCTATCGAAGGTTTGCATGTCGATCAATTCAAAAACAGAATCACACATCTGACTTGCACTACCAATGAATCCCGTTTTCGTGAAGGCGACTTGGTTCTATTACATCGTGGAACCCCGCGCGATCCAGATGCTTTGCACTTCGAGTTGCAATACGACGGCGAAACCGAATTGGATGTCAGCCTAATTCGTGGAAACGAATATTTCCTTTCCAAAGATCTCGATGACTGGATTATGGATCAAGATTGGTTTGATGCCAGTCCATTCTATCTTGATGCATTGAATACTGTAGCCGATACGAATCTCGGGCGTTCGGTTATCCTTCCCTTGCTGCAAGGTTCGCTTGAACCAAAAATTGATTATGCCAAATATGAACGCGCTCGCCAAGATTTGCAGAGCGTAGGTTTGAACGAGAGCCAGATTGAATCTGTGGCGCTTTCCTATGCTACTGATTTGCTTCATCTCATACAAGGTCCTCCGGGAAGCGGAAAAACCCTCATGTTGGCGCACTTGGCCAAGCAACTCGTGAAAGAAGGTCATCGAGTATTTGTAACAGCTTTAACCCATCGCGCTATTCATAACGCCTTGAACAAGATTTATAGCGTGGATGAAACGATGCGCGTCTGCAAGATTGGTGAGGCGCGTCATGCTGGCGATCTTGACGTGGATAATTACGAAGACTTTGGGTCATCGCGATTTGGTGAAATCAACGGAGGGTACGTGATCGGTGCTACTCCCTTTGCCAGGCAATCTAAGCGCTTGGCTGGAGTGGAATTCGATGTGGTCCTGTTTGATGAAGCCTCTCAGATCACTCTGCCACTGGCAATTATGGGGATGTTGGCAGGCAGCAAGTACATCTTCATTGGCGATGAAAACCAACTGCCCCCTGTGACTGTCTTTTCTGTACAGGAAGCTGCGCAGACTTCGGTCTTTGCTTATCTTGCCGGTCATGGCAACGAGACCATGCTCAATGTCACCTATCGCTTGAATGAAACCCTCACTCGCTGGCCGAGCCAGACATTTTATCGAAATGAATTGAAGCCCAGCGAGGAAGCTGCAAAACGCAGGTTAGTGTTGTCATCTGAATCGACTCCCTGGGATGCAGTACTTGATCCAGAATATCCGGCGGTCTTTCTCGACCTGTGTCACCAAAACACTACAGTTCGCAGCCGTGTGGAAGCAGATGTTGTTCTTGACTTGGTTCTCTCGTTGCTGATGAGAGATATTGCACCAGAAGAGATTGGCGTAGTGGTTCCCTACCGCGCACAGAGTCGTTTAATTCGCAGCCTTCTGCGCAGAAACATGGGAGAGAGCAACGTGGCGGATAAACTGGTGGTCGATACTGTGGAACGGATGCAAGGTCAGGAGCGTGAAGTAATCATTGTTTCCTTTGCAACTGCCAGTCCCAAGTTCGCGGCACAGATGGCAGACTTCCTCTTTCAGCCTCAACGCTTGAACGTGGCCGTCACACGTCCGCGCACAAAATTGATTCTGGTGGGAAGCCATTATATGTTGGATGCCGATCGGTTCGATGAAAGCAAAAAGGAAACCATGAATATGCTTCGTGACTTGATTGGTGTCTGTCGCTGCATTACAGTTCCCAATGGCGATTTGAGCTGATCGTGTTATGGCACATATTCTGCCGGATACGCCTCCGCAATCCATTTCCAAGGAAGTCTTGCGTGTCTTTCGCACGTTGAAATCTCTTCCGGATCAATATTACATCTGGCATCACCTGGCACCTTGGCAATTAGATGCCCCTGATTTTTTGATTATTGATGAACATGGAAAAGCCTTGCTGATAAAAGTTAGCACAGCTAGTGAAGAACAAACAAATGTGGCAGCACAAATGCTTCTCCTTCAAGAGGATCGACCGCCACTTGGAAAGAACGAAAATGTCTTGCTGGTTCGTTTCATAAGATCCTTGAATCTACCAAATAACCTGACCGTTGAAACTTTGATTATTTTCCCAAACATCCATGAAAAGCAAGTGCAAGCCAGCCGTTTGACTCGTGGCGATGATGAAGCTCAATGGGCGGGTAAGGAAATTCTCCAACCCGAAGTTCAACCTACATGGGATATTTTCTTTCCCAAAATGCCATTGGATGGAATCTGGCTGGAGAAACTGCGCCAGAGATTTACACCGGAGATAGTCATCCCACCTGACCTAACTGTCCGCCCTGTACTGGATCGCCGTATAGAAGCGGGTCTGACCGATTATCTTTTAGATTACGATCAAGAGAGTGCAGTCAAGACGGATTTGGAATTGCCGTTGGATGATCAGACTCTCCCTAACGACATGCGTCTCAACATTATCAATGGCGTAGCAGGTAGTGGAAAAACGTTAATTTTGCTCTATCGCTTGCGATTACTTTATCATTTGTACCCAGGTAAACGTTTCTTGGTCCTAACTCATAACCGTCCGTTGAGTCATGATATGCAAGGACGTTTTGCCCGATTGGTTGGAAATACACCGGAAAATATTGAGTGGCGTACATTCAATGCATGGTGCTATCACCATTGGCATGCGAATCCAGAGTGGATCGAGCCGTTGACCATAACGGCTCGCAAAAAGTTGATAGATGAAATATGGCAGACGCATTTGCATAGTACAGCCATTTCAACGCCGATGTTTCAAAGCGAGGTAGATTGGCTTAAAGATCAACCACCGATGTCGCGTAAGGATTATCTATCTGCAGACCGGCGCGGTCGAGGCTTTCGATTGAATGAGGAACAACGCAAACAAGTTTTTGATGCAACGCGTGCCTATCAAACACTATTGAAGAACCGCGGCGTATTGGACTGGGGTGATGTGCCTAGACTGTTGTGGAAGTTCATCGAGAGCGGAAATGTGAAGCTTCCTCAGTATGATGTGATTTTGATAGATGAAGCTCAGTTCTTCGCTCCGCTATGGATGATGTTGATTCAGAAGGCGATTAATCCGCATAATGGTCACTTGTTTATAGTTGCCGATCCTACACAAGGTTTCTTGGGAAGAGGAGCATCATGGAAATCACTTGGAATAGATGCGCGTGGACACGTGCATCGCTTGCATCGAAGTTATCGTACTACACGTGAGTTCATGCAATTCGCCACTCTGCTATATAGGCTGCGCCTCGCCAATGAAAATGATGAAGAGATCCTTGTCCCGGACTTGTTGAATATGCCCAGCGGCGCATTTCCTCAGATCTTGAGCTTGAGCAGTTCACAGGATGAAATAGCGCGCGTAGTAAATGAAGTTGTAAGCTTAATTAAACAAGGATTCCCCAAAAGACATTTATTATTGCTTCACACGGATGGAACAGGCGTCAGACAATTAATTCAAGCAATCGAAAATCATTTGGGCAAAGACTCTGCCATGGATCCCAAAGACACTTTCCCGGGCGATTATGTGCGCGTGACCACTATCAATGCCGGCGCGGGCTTGGAGAGTCAAATTGTTTTCCTGGTGGGATTACGGCAATTATTTGAAGAAGAACAATCTCTGCGGCTATCGGATGAAGAACGCGAGAGTCTGGTTCGTGATAATACACGGAAATTGTATATGGCTGTGACGCGCGCGGGACAAAGATTGGTACTCACCTATTCAGGAGATTTGCCAGAAATAATAAAGTCAGCTTTGAATGGCTCCGGTGAGTAAATTTACACCGGTGATTGTTAGCATATCAATACCCCTTGCATGAGGGGTGGCCGGATGCATGAGGGAGTAGACTTCCTGGTGGTTAGGAACGGGAACGTCCTGCTCCGGGTGTGTGACGTATGGGCCAGCCGAATTTGGGTATGAGAAGCCGCTGGCAAGCTCGCGTGATTGTTTGGCTGCCCGTTCGAATCCGCTAACCTGGGA
>JBJKOR010000505.1:0-3367 GCA_046707185.1 Anaerolineales bacterium
CTGTGGCACTGATCGAATCATATTTCTTTTCGGTTATGGCTTCATAGAGGTGGGCTGTCGAAACGCCTGGATACTGCAAGCTTCCTTCGAGTAAATAGGAAAAAACATTGGTAAGGACGTTCTCGAGCGGCTGTTGCGCATCTTCGATAAAAGCGAATATATCTTCCAGCATGTGACGGATCGTCATGGACAGGGCAGCGGATATTAGCTCATCTTTGGAACGAAAGTGATAATTGATGGATGCAATGTTCGTTCCAGCTTCCTGGGCGATCTTGCGGGTGGTTAATTTATCTATGCCGTGCTTCTCGATGCAGGTCACGACAGATTCCAGAATCAGTTGCCGGGTTGCGTTTTTCTCTGACATTGAATTACCTCATTAGCCTGTTATCCATTGGGCAGATTATGCGTTCAATATGCCAACAATTCTTTTTGGCAATCTTATTCCTTTGGTTGAATTTTGTCAATTGATTTATACAATTGTTTCAAACAAATGATTGACTTTTTCAATGTTCAATAGTATATTCATCGCAGGCCTTTGTTAGATGATGATAATTTCGAGTTGATAAGGAGATCATGTTGATAAGCACGAAGAACTCAAACGGCTCGTCGGTTGAAGGCAAAAGCGTGTTGATCACTGGTTGCTCGTCGGGCATAGGGTGGGCAACCGCAGTCAGATTGGCAAAGCATGGTTTTACGGTATTCGCTACGGTTCGGAAGGAGGCGGACGCTGGAAATCTACGCGATTTGGGGCTACCCAATCTCATACCCATCTGTCCCGTTGACCTTACTAACCTCGAGCATATTGCTAACGCGGAAAAGCTGGTGGCGGATGAATTGACCCGCAGAGGCGAGGAAGGTTTGTATGCGCTGATCAACAATGCGGGAGGCGGCTTGCCCGCGCCCATCGAGTTGATGGAGTTGGATAAGTTCCATCAGGAATTGCAGACTCGCGTTCTGGGGGCGGTTGCGCTGGTTCAGAAGTTTCTGCCCTTGATCCGACAGGCACGCGGAAGAATCGTTTGGATCATGACACCGGCGTTGATGCCCACGCCTTATGTGACCAATATCCATGCCTGCGATTTTGCCATCAATTGTATTGCGAGAACGCTGGATATCGAGCTTAAGCCGTGGAATATTCCGAACATCATGATCCGGTGCGGCGGCATCAAAACACCAGCGGGGCTAAGAACGACCAGTGATGTAGATGCTATTTTCGAGAGAGGGCCGCGCGAGCGCGTTATGTTGTATGAAAAGGCCTTGCGTAAATGGGGAAGTGATATGGCAGAATTCGATGCCAAACGAACGGACCCCGAAAAGGTGGCGGAGGTGGTTCTCAAAGCGCTAATTGCCCGGTCTCCCAAACGCCGGTATTCTGTTGGTTATATGGCGGGAGCTGCCAACTTTCTTGAGTTTATGCCGCAATCCGTATCCGATTGGATTCTAAAACAACGCTTCTAGCGTGGGTTGGATTTTTCCTGCCATCTCATCATGATGTTGAGCTTTGATGATTGCGAAAGAAGACCACGCAAGATTCCGGTTTTTGTGCTGATGCCTGTAAAGCAATACTTGCAGCGATTCAATTTTATTTAGGCGTTCTCAATGAACAAAACTGTAAGTTAGCAACTGCTAAGGTCGCGGTAGAATATGCTCATCTAAATTATCCAATTGGTGGAGGTTAATTATGATGAAAAAGGTTTGTCAAGCAATCGGTCTACTTGCTCTAGCGGTTTTGCTCACCGGCACATTGACTGCCGCGTCCGCATTTCCAACCCCGAATGTGACTTTCACGCTTGTTCAGGGATTGCCAGCTACCATGAATGTCGGCGACACCGCGACCGTCGTGGTTCAAGTCAATAGTGATCAACCATTCAACTTTGCTCAAATGTTGCCCAATCCACAATACCCGGGTAAAGGCGTGGTGACAGTTCAAGGTGGCGATCACTCGAATTCGGGGACAACGGCTACTTTGCAGATTACGTTCCAAGCCAAAAGCTCAACGGCTAATTTTCCGGGCGGCGTTGCGCCAATTGCTGTTGTAGCAGGAGCACGCTTTCGAGGCGGCTACGTTGCTTCGCAGAGTTTCGATTTCAACGTGGCTGTTCCTTGATCCATTAAATATCTGAATTCAAAAAAGACTCAAAGCACTGCTTTGAGTCTTTTTTGAATTTGGTTTATCTTGATTCAGATTTATTGTTCTTGATTTTCCTTCCATCCCATCAACGCCGCAAATGGAAGCGACGGAGTTGCGTCGCCTTTGCGGCCGGTATTCCAAGTGATGATCAATTCTTTGCGCGCGCGTGTGATGCCAACGTAGAACAATCGCAAGCGCTCGCGGACATAATCCAAGCGCGCTTGCCGTGTGGCTAAACTTTCTTCGTAATAATCGTATTCGCTGGTTGAAGTTGCAGCGGTCAATTGCGCCAAGGCTTCCGCTTCGAGGTTCAAGCCGTTACGCACAAACCAGCGCTCGGAATTAAAATAATCGTTGGGCTGATTCGATGGATAATCGTAATTGTTTACCGACATCAAATACACGCGGTCCCATTCCAAGCCTTTGGCTTTGTGAACGGTCGAAATGACCACGATGCCTTTGTAATCATCGGGATTAAAACCAGCATCGTCCGAGGAGAAGCCGATGAAGCGGCGTTCGTTGCGGGCGATCTCGTGCAGGCTCGGAGTCAATTCTGGCAAGCGCCAACCCGGATTTTCGTCCGCGACTTGACGTAGAACCAATGCGAGTTTGTGCGCCAACGCTAAATCGGTGGGTGATGTGAAGATATCTTGCGACAAGGTGAGGATTAATTGATCAATTGGTAGGACAGTCGCCCCGTGCCAACGGAGGATGACTTCACGGAAACTATTTAATTCATGGATTGTTTCTTCTATGTCTTTTTCTAGATTGAGAGTTGATAGCCAATCTTGATCTGGTCGCGGTGCGAGGAACGATTCAATTTCTTTACATTTCCGAATCAAACTTGCAACTTGCTCGACTAGCGGCTCATGCTCTTCGTCTTCACGCCAATCGCGCCGCCAGACTCGATAAGCTTGTGCCAACTTGGATGCGCTGTCCGGCGCGGCGAGATAACTCAATACGTAACTCAACGCGCCAGCCGCGGCACGCGTTGGGGAAGTGCTGCGGAGTAACTCGCGATATTCGATTTTGCGTTGCTTCAATGCTTCTGCAACTTTGGCGGCATGATCGTTGGTGGATGTCAAGACTGCGACCGTCGAATCTTTGTGATCGGGCAACCACTTCTCAATGGATTTGACAACTGCTTCGATTTCTTGATCGGGATTGTATTTGTTGCTCAGTAACTTGATGCCGTTCGGATCATCCGGCGGATTGGGCTGTGGATCTCCTTTGGGC
>JBJKOR010000506.1:0-6580 GCA_046707185.1 Anaerolineales bacterium
GGACGTACCTTCAGGGGTGGGATGCGTGATCTCCGCGGCATATTGCATGGCAATCGGCATGGCGCTGACGAGGAAAAATCCCATTGCAAAAACGGATGTGAACAACAACCAACTGGTGGTTGCGAAAGTCAACCCGATCATGCCGGGGATCGCCCCGACGAAAGCCACGTATAGATAGCGCTGCCGTGTGCGTTGTTTATCAGACAGGGCCGGAATGACCACCGCCCCAATCACGCCGCCGACGATCATCAACGCGCCAAGTGTCCCTGCATCTGTAGGAGTAAATCCACGCGGACGGATCATGGCCTCGATCCAGGTGGTGATACCGTTGAAAATCCCCAAACCGATGAATGCGACGACCAGGCTGAACCAGAATGGACGTAGTTTAATGGCATGTTTCAACCCATCCAACATCAACGCGCGCACTTCGCTGCCTTCCGGCCCCGGAGGAGTAGGCGGAGTTTCTTTCGCAAACAAAACAAACAAAATCGATGAAAATGCCGCGATGCCTCCATAGATCAATTGAACAGTGGGAATGGAAATCGTTTCGGTCAACATCGGAGTCAACACCATGCCTAAAGCGGTTCCTACCAAATTCGCAAGTGTCACCAGTCCAACAGCAGTGGCGCGTTCTTCAGCGGCAAACCAATTGGCCGGGACCTTGGTCCACGCATTGAGCAAAAATGGTTGCGCCGCCGCAATGCCAATGGTGCTCCACAGAACGAGCGAATAATTTGCGCCAGCAAACCCACGCAGGAGACCGAAGATTCCCATCATCACTGCGCCGATGCCAACAGCAAGTTTGAAACCGTACGTATCGATGACCCATGAAACCGGGATCGAAAGCGGAATGAAGGCGATCATGAACGACATCGCCAGCAAACCGATTTGTAGGTCGGTCACGCCATAGAATTTGGCAGCGGGGCCGGTGATGGGCGCATAGGTGATCCAAAGCATCTGGATGGTCAGGTTAATGAACATGAAGACAGCCAGCACCACCCAGCGATAGCCATAAAGCTTGTAGTCCTTCGTCATGCTGCTCCTTTTTTAATATGTCATTCTCCCGAAGGACACACCTGCACTCCCCGGCACTTGCGCCCGGGGCAAGTGTGCGCCAAGTGCAAGTGTCGGGACGATGTGAGCCGCGGAGCGGCGAAGAATCTCTGATTTGTCCGGTTGATTTCAACAGAGAGAAGAGATTCTTCGCTCGCCTGTCTCGATATGCTGCTTCACAGTTACTCGACCAACGGCCCACTCAGAATGACATGAGAGACCTTATACACACGCGCTCAACACGGTTTCGAATTTACCGAGTGCATCATCGATGACTGCATCGGTGTCCGCCATCGACGTATACATGCGCGAGCCTGCCAACGTGATCAATCCCTGCGACATATAGGCCGCCCCCATTTCTTCCATCATGTTGCGGCGCGGTTTGAGTTCGCGCGCCAGGCGAATCGGGTTGCGAAGATCGAGCAGCATCACGCCCGATGTTTCAAGATGGACAATCGAACCTTGGTTGTAGACAACAAAGGGCAGGTTATATTTTTCAACGATGGACTGCAAACCCTTTGTGAGCCTATCGCCCGCACGCCCCGCAATGACCGGTGCATTCGTCCGCTCCATTTCGAGCAGCGAGTAATAGCCCGCCACACACGAAAGCGGATTCGCTGAAAGTGTGCCGCCGATATACGCGCGCTCCCCCGTGCCGCCGATGCCCGCCGCAAACGTCATAATCACATCCGCGCGTCCGCCCACGCCGCCCGCCATCGGATAGCCGCCGGAGATGCATTTGCCGAAAACCGTCAGATCGGGCTTGACGCCGAAAAAGCCCTGGGCGCCCCCCAAGCCCAGACGAAAGCCGGTCACGACTTCGTCGAAGTTCAGAATCGCACCGAATTCGTCACACAACTCACGGACTTTTTTATTGAAGTCAAATTCAACTGGACGCGTCCCCGACTCAGGTCCAACCGGCTCGACAATGACCGCTGCAGTTCCGCCCCTCAAGCGGTTGACCATTAAATGACGCTTCAACGCGCGGAGGCTGTTCGGGAAGAATTCCTCGGTGGCTGCACTGGCTCCGCGCGGAATGCCTTTCGCTTCGAGACGACCCGTGCCGGGCACATGCAGGCCATAGACCATCTGGTCGCTCCAGCCATGATATGCACCGCCGATCTTGATCACATATTTTTTCTTTGTGAAAGTGCGTGCCGCCCGAATGGCCGCCATGACACGTTCCGTGCCCGAACCCAACATGCGGAACATCTCAACCGAAGGCATGAAGCGATTGACAAGTTGCGCCAACTTCAATTCGTATTCGTGAAATAAACCAGTGACCGGGCCGCAGGTTTCGAGCAGCTCGAAAATTTTCTCGCGCACCGGCGCGTAATTGCCGCCGAGCATGGTCGGGCCACCGGCTTGCAGAAAATCGATATACTGATTTCCGTCGACATCCCATATGTACGCGCCGTCCGCTTTTTCAATCGCAATTGGAAATGGATAGTTGAACGCCAGGTTATGCTGCACGCCGCCCGGAATGAACTTTTTGGCTTCATCGGTCAATTCTTTGGAACGCCTGCATCGGTTGTCGAAATAGCCGAGAAACTCCTGCATCTTCTCGCGCTTGACGGGCCGCATGGGCTGGCTGATTAATTTATCCAGCTTTGCATAGATCTCTTTTGTATCGTGATACTGACTGATTGCATATTTTTGTTCGCTCATTCATTCTCCGCTCTTGATCGTTTCGCCCTGCTCGACTTTCTTCTGATCGCTTCTCAGTTTTGAGAAGGCGATCTCACGCACCGCCAATGGAATCCTGGTTTCCTTGCGTTCGGAGCAAATCGCCAGTAAATGCGCCAGCGAACACTTCTCCAAAATTTCCACATTATGAATGGCACGTTCCATATCGTGACCAAAGATCAACGCACCGTGATTCTGCATCATAAAGGCATTGTTGTGATTCTTCACGTGTTTCGCGACTGCATTCTTTAACATTCCCGTCCCTGACGGAGCATACGGAATAATATCCACGCTGCGACCGAGAAAACGCACCTGCTCGTCGAACAAGGCCGGGATCGGCGCTTTGATCAATGTCAACGCGCTGGCATAAACTTGATGCGTGTGAACAATGGCATTCACATCCCCGCGAACCTGATAGATCGCCCCGTGCATCGCCGATTCGACGGAAGGTTTCAGGCGACCGTCGATGACATGTAAATCGAAATCCAAAATACAAATGTCTTCCGGGGCCATCTTCATGTAATCATAATTGGATGGCGTGATGGCAAAAGCATCCTGCCCCGCGATCCGTAATGACACGTTTCCGCCGGTCGCCATCAAAAAACCCTTTCGCACCAATTCCTGCGCGGCTTCGACGATTTGCTTCTTCGAATCATCAAACATTTCCAAATCAGCCTCCGTACTCGATCTTGACACTGTCTAGATTCTAAGGCCATATCTTGACGGTGTCAAGATTTAGACTTAATATCAGCCCATGCCAACGAAAAAATATCATCACGGCGATTTAAAAAACGCGTTGATCGAAGCAGGGATTAAGATCCTTGCGAAAGAAGGCGTCAGCGGACTGAGTCTGCGAAAGGTTGCGAAAAAGGCCGGGGTCAGCCATTCGGCGCCGTACGCTCATTTTCCGAACAAACAGTCGTTGATTGCGGCTATCTCCACCGAAGGGTTCAATCAACTTTATGCTGAATTGGAAGCCACTACCTCGCCATTTGCAAACGATCCGAAGCGACAACTGATCGAAGGGGCGCGGGCGTATGCCCGCTTCGCCATGGATCACACGGATATCTTCAAGATCATGTTTTCCGGCATTCTGGAAAAGGAAAAGGAATATCCCGCCTTTGTCGAAGCTTCACAAAAGACATTTGCGCGGGTGCTGGAAATCGTGCGCACATGCCAACATGCAAAAGTTCTGCCGTCCGGCCGCCCGGAATTATTGGCCGTATCGATATGGGGACAAGTATACGGCATCGTTTCGCTTGCCCTGGAAGGACAAATTTCTCACACAGTTCTGGATGAGTATGCCATCCCCGACATCGTATCGACTGCGATCAAGCGAATGATCTTATAATAGAAACCAATCACAAATTTCAAGATGGAAATAAGCAGCAGCGCCTGCATCGTCTCCCCGCTTGGCTTATAGATACATAACTTGCAGTTTCACGAACATAAATCTTGTGCGCTGGGAGGGACTTGAACCCTCACGGCTTGCGCCACATGGCCCTCAACCATGCCTGTCTGCCAGTTCCAGCACCAGCGCAAAACTCAACACTATCCGCTGAGCAGGCGTATTATAATCGGCTTGCCTTGCCTGTCAAGCAAAGAAAACCTTGCAAAGGTTCTGGAGCCTTGCAAGGACATAACATTGAGGAGATCGTGCATGACCCGAATCGTTGTGGACGCCATGGGAAGCGATGAATACCCCAAGCCGGATGTGGAGGGATCGGTACTCGCCGCGCGCGACTACGGAGTTGAAATCATTCTCGTTGGCGACGAGTCAAAAATCAAGCCGGTACTGGACGCGCAAAACCCGGGCAGCTTACCCATCCGAATCGTTCACGCGCCGGAGATTCTCACGATGGAAGATAAGGGTGAGGCGTTGGCGCTGAAAGCCCGGCATGGAAAAAGTTCGATGGCGGTGGGTATGGACCTCGTCAAGAACGGCGAAGCGGATGCGTTTGTCACGGTAGGCAATACCGGTGCAGGAATGGTCACGGCACTATTTCGATTGGGAAGAATTCGCGGCGTGGATCGTCCCGCTGTCGCGCCAATCTTTCCAACGGCGACCGGCTCGTGCGTTGTTCTGGATATCGGTGCCAACTCTGACTGCAAAGCAGAAAACCTTTTACAATTTGGAATCATGGGAAGCATCTACGCCGAGAAAGTGCGCGGCGTCAAGAATCCAAAGATCGGGTTGGTCTCGAACGGCGAAGAAGAAGGCAAAGGCAATGAACTGGTCAAAGCTGCAACGCCATTGTTCAAAGCATCGAAATTGAATTATTATGGCAATGTGGAAGGCAAGGAAGTCATCGGCGGAAAAGTGGACGTGGCGGTGACCGATGGCTTCACCGGCAACGTAATGCTCAAAACCGCGGAGGCGGTCGGAAAATTGATTCTGGACCAGGTCAAAGTCAAGATAAAGAACGGCCGGCCGTTGACCATGCTTGGCGGTTTGTTGGTCAAACCCGCGTTGACGAGTCTCAAAAGCCTGCTCGATCCGAGCGAACAAGGCGCGGCAGTGTTGCTTGGAGTCAATGGATTGGTATTGATCGGCCACGGACGTTCGGATGCGGCTGCCATCAAAAGCGCCATCCGCCTCGCCAAGAATGCAGCGGAATCAAATATGATCGATGCAATGAAAGCAGCAATTGAGGAAAGTCTAAAAAAATAATTATCGCGCTGAGAGGAGCGGCGTCTTTTGCGAGGCGTAGTTGAAGCGAAGAAGCCGTTTGAAAACGTCCTTCGACTTCCACTTCGTGTCCGCTCAAGACGATGAAGGAATAAAATGAAAATCATCAAAAACGAAAAACTTATCAAGCGAAATGGTCAAATCGGCCAGTATACAAGCATTGGAGCACTGGTAGTGCTTGGCATTGGGATGTATCTCTCCTTTTCCCACCCCGAATTGTTTGCGTGGTCCATGACAGCGCTCGTGGTGGGCTTTGCCATGACGCAAATTGGAATGTTCTTCAGCAATCGCTGGGGACGCAGCCCGCGGCCGGATGAACAACTGGATGCGGGCTTGAAGGGCCTGCCGAACGATAATGCGATATATCATTACGTTACGCCCGTTTCTCATCTTTATGTCGGCTCGGCCGGGATTTGGGTGCTGCTTCCCCTCCATCAGCGCGGACGTGCAGCATATAAGAAGAATCGCTGGAAGCTCTCCGGCGGCGGATTCATGCAAAGCTATCTATCCATCTTTGGCCAGGAAGGACTCGGTCGCCCCGAACTGGAAATCACCAGTGAGATGGCTTCGATCAAGAAACATCTCGCCAAGAAGCTGGAAGATGAAAATGAAGTTCCCGAGATAAACGGTGTGCTGGTCTTCACGAACGATCTGGTCGAGATCGAGGAAAATGATGCGCCGAATCCGGCGATCAAGCTCAAGCAGCTCAAGGATTTCATGCGCCAAAAATCGAAGGACAAGCTGCTCGGCTCGCTGGCGCTTGAAAGAATAAAATCAGTGTTGCCGCAAGCATGACCAATATGTCATTGCGAGGGGCGTTCTCCCCCGAAGCAATCTCCTCTTCTTCAGAGAAATATTGCTTCGAGTGCTACGCACTCTCGCAATGACATTTTTATTCTATGGTACACTTGTTCTACTGCTTGATGCAGTAGATTTTTTGTTTCATTTCACCAGATTTTGAATCTAATTTGTCCCCAGAAAGAGATTTGAACGCAGTACACGTATGAATTCCATAGTCGCCATAGATACCGAAACTACCGGGCTGGATAATGAGCGCGAGACCATCATCGAGATTGGAGCCGTTAAATTCAAAGGCAATCGCGTTGAGGATGAATGGTCATCGCTGATCAATCCCAATCGCCACATTTCCAA
>JBJKOR010000507.1:0-1630 GCA_046707185.1 Anaerolineales bacterium
TCGTTGGGACGGACCGAAAAAATCTGACTGCCCTTCGTGCGAATTAGATCTCGAACATTGTTCATGGCTGCCACTCCTTTGCATGAGATTTAGTGAAGTATAGACTCGAATTCCAAAGCTGACAAGCAAGTTTTGTCGAATCTTCCAAATCCGCGCAGACACCCGCGCTCCCCGGCACTTGCGCTCGGGGCAAGTGTGCACCAGGTGCAAGTGTTAGCGTGAATTCGCAGATGAATCCTTGATTTTGAGTATGCCAATCTTTCTTCACCATCTAAAAATCACGGCAACCACCGTAAACACCGAGGCAATCACAATAAACACCGAGGCAATGGACGTAAAGTATTTTTGGAAACCATTGTTGGCATGTTGGCCCATCAATGCGCGGTTGTTTGTCAAACTGATGAGATAGAAGAAAACGAGCGGCAGGATCATGGCGCTTAGCACTTGTGTAACAACAGTCAAAGGAACAAGGGAAAGTCCAGGCACTAGAATGACAAGCACAGCCAGCAGTAATTGGACAAGGAACAGAATATAGAAACCTTTGCTCTTTTGGAAATCGGTATCAAGACTGCCCGACAAGCCAAAAAATTCGGAGAAGGCATAAGCCGTAGAAAGGGGAATAATCACAAGTCCCATGAAAGAAGCGACGATCATCCCCACCGCGAATAAGACACCAGCCAATTGTCCGGCAAAAGGTTGAATCGCTAAAGCTGCTTGTTCGCCGGATTGTAAAGCAATGCCGTGCAGGAAAAGAGTTGCAGCAGTCGCGACGATCATAAAAAATGAAAAGACATCAGTTAAGAGTGCGCCCCAATATGTTTCCAATTGGGAATAAAAGATCGTATCTTTGCTCATCTTCTTGTCGAAGGCAAAGCTACTGATAAAGAATTGTCCCCACGGAGTGATGGTAGTTCCAAGTACACCCATGCCGATAATCAAATAGTTTTCGGCATATTGGCTGGTCCACGCAACGCCGTGTGGATATACAAGATTGCTCAAAGCCAATCCCCAATCGGGGTTCGACTTGATAGCGGATACGATATAAGCCAGATAGAACAATGAAACCAACAGCATAATATTCTGCGTCAGTTTATAATTGCCTTTTGTGATGAACAAAAAGACCAATAATAAAATTCCTATCATAAAAGGCATGACCGGAATATTTAGCATTTGACTGGTGGCTTTTGCGATCCACATATCCAAGATAATCGTGCCCATGTTCGAGACCAACAAACCGATGAAGATAAACAGCGAAATCTTCACACCATATTTTTCGCGGATGAGATCTGCGAGACCACGGCGCGCGACAAGCGTCAGACGCATTCCCATCTCCTGCGTGATCGCCAAAAGAATCGTCACGAATAGAAGAACGAACAAAATGGGGTAACCTAAGGTGGCGCCCGCGATGGAATACGTCGCGACGCCGCTGGCATCGTTATCCGCCATGGCCGCAATGGTGGCCGGACCAAAGACCACAAGAATCAGCAGGATGCGATGAATGGCCGGATTCGCCATCCAACGATCACGAAGTTGGAGCAACGCCTTGATCATTCCAGCGCTCCGAAGAAATGAGGCAGGCGCTTCTTCCAGGCAGTCGGCAGAATTTTATCGAGCGCATCATCCGCGGTGA
>JBJKOR010000508.1:0-5279 GCA_046707185.1 Anaerolineales bacterium
GGTAACCGGTATTAAATCACCCTCAGCTTTTCCCCCAGGGGTGGGGAAAAGCTGAATTGTTAGGAGCAAACATGGAAAAGAAAAAGGTAACGGCTGGTAGAGATAACTTGGGCAACTTTGCGCCCAAATTTGCTGAATTGAATGATGATGTTCTCTTTGGGGAGATCTGGTCGCGTGAAGAAAAGTTATCTCCCAGAGATAGGAGCATGATTACGGTCACAGCGTTGATGTCGATGGGCATTTTGGATTCATCCCTAAAACATCATTTGATGAGAGCAAAAGAGAACGGTGTCACCAAAGACGAGATCGCTGAAGTGATTACGCATGTGGCTTTCTATGCAGGCTGGCCGAAAGCCTGGGCAACCTTTTATATGGCAAAAGAAGTCTTTGGAGAGTAGCCCTGTTCGTAATAGTCGCAAAGTTAGACAGAAAGTTTTTTGTACGCAGGACTTGACAAGTTGTCAGGTCCTTTCTAACAAGGAGAAAGATTATGATCTTGGAAGAGAAATATACGCTATCCAATGGGGTAGAGATCCCAAAAATCGGTCTTGGAACCTGGTTTATCAGCAATACAAATGTCGTGCAGGCTGTGGTGGACGCTGCAAAAATCGGCTATCGTCACATTGAGACAGCACAGGCATATCAGAATGAGGGCGGCGTAGGAGACGGTTTCAGAGCAAGCGGTGTGAAACGCGAAGAAATGTTTCTATCCACAAAGCTTGCTGCGGAAGCAAAGTCATATGAAAAGGCTGTTTCCGCAATTGATCAGTCTCTTAAGATCATGGGTCTTGATTATATCGACATGATGCTTATCCACAGCCCGCAGCCATGGACGAAATTTGGTGGCGCGGATCGGTATTTCGAAGGGAACCGCGAAGCCTGGCGGGCGCTTGAAGAAGCTTATAAAGCCGGGAAACTTCGGGCGATTGGGGTTTCCAATTTCGAAAAGGCAGATATTGAAAACATTCTTACAACCTGCTCTGTCAAGCCGATGGTCAACCAGATCTTGGCACATATCAGCAATACCCCGAAAGGACTGATCCAATATTCGCAAGACAATGGCATTCTAGTAGAAGCGTATTCACCGGTTGCACACGGAGAATTGCTGAAAAACGGGGAAGTCGCAAAGATCGCAGACAAATACGGTGTTTCCATCCCACGATTAAGCATCCGATATACGCTGCAGCTTGATATGCTTCCGCTGCCCAAAACGGCAAATCCTGTACATATGAAAGAAAATGCAGATGTGGACTTTGTGATCTCTGATGCTGATATGGATGTTTTGAAAAACGTCGAGCAAATCAAGGATTATGGAGAAGCCAGTATGTTCCCCGTTTATGGCGGAAAACTGAATTTGAAGTCGATGTTTTCAATGATATCTCGAAGGATATTTGGTTCGAATCGTAGTTAGAAAAAATTTTATGAGGTAGATAACGATGAAATATATGAATAAAGAAGAATTCGAGAAAGTAAATATGTTTGGTACCGGTGTGCCCAACGAGATGTTTGCCAAATATTTTATTGGGGACTCCTTTCTCAATCCATTGACGAAACCGGGACAGGCTCCTGTGTTTTTGGCAAATGTAACCTTTGAGCCGGGATGCCGCAATAACTGGCACATCCATCACGCTACCAGCGGTGGTGGGCAGATACTGATCTGCACAGCCGGGGAAGGCTGGTATCAGGAAGAAGGCAAAGATGCTGTTAGCTTGCAAGAAGGTTCTGTTGTCTATATTCCTGCAGAAGTAAAGCATTGGCATGGAGCAAAGGCTGACAGTTGGTTTTCTCACATCGCCATTGAAATACCGGGAGAAAATACAAAAAACGAATGGTTCGAGCCTGTCAGCGATGAGGAGTACCAAAAACTATAAGGGAAAATGCGTAGGCGTTATCATCAAATAATCGTGCTCATTTAGAACTCGCGAGTATGAGCAATAGCAGAAGGAACGAATGATGCAAACTGTAAAGTTAAACAATGGCGTTGAAATCCCCATTTTGGGTTTTGGCGTTTTTCAGATCGCTGATCCAGCCGAATGTGAAAGAAGCGTGATCGATGCCATCGAAGTTGGATACACCCATATCGATACCGCCGCGTCCTATATGAACGAAGAAGCGGTTGGCAGGGGCGTCAAACAGAGCGGCGTTGCCCGGGAAAAGTTGTTCATCACCACAAAACTTTGGATCCAAAGTCATGGCTATGAAGGCACAAAGCAGGCCTTTGAACGGTCGCTGAAGCGTTTGCAATTGGATTACATTGATCTGTATCTGATCCATCAACCCTACGGGGACGTGTATGGTGAATGGCGCGCGATGGAAGAACTATACCAGCAAGGCGAGATCAGGGCCATCGGGGTTTCTAACTTCCAGCCTGACCGAATCATGGACTTGATGATTCACAACCAAATAACTCCAGCGGTAAATCAGATCGAAGTAAATCCTTTCCAACAGCAAATTGAGACGCAAACGTTCTTGCAAGATAATAGCGTCGCGGTTGAAGCCTGGGCGCCTTTTGCCGAGGGCAGGAATAATATTTTCCAAAATGAACTGCTGCTTTCCATTGCTGAAAAATACAACAAAACTGTGGCCCAGGTCATTCTCCGCTGGGTGGTCCAAAGAGACATTATTGCCCTTGCCAAATCAACCCGCAAAGAAAGAATGATTGAAAACATCAGCATCTTTGATTTTGAATTAAGCGCGGAAGATATGGCGGCTATGACAACCCTGGACACAAAAACCAGCAGTTTCTTTGATCATCGTGACCCTGAAAAAGTGAAGTGGCTGGGTGAAAGAAAACTGGATGTGTAGTGAGTGAAGGAGAAAACAATGGAATACGTTCGCTTGGGATCAACCGGACTAAAAGTCTCGCGGATTTGCCTGGGCTGCATGAGCTACGGGCAGCCAGGCAAAGACACTGGCTGGGAGTTGGATGAAGATGCCAGCCGCCCGTACATCCAGCGCGCGTTGGAGTTGGGAATCAACTTTTTCGATACAGCCAATGTTTACTCAAAAGGTAGCAGCGAAGAGATCCTCGGACGCGCGTTGAAGGATTTTACCAAACGGGATGAGGTGGTGATCGCCACCAAGGTTCGTTTCCCGATGGGCACCGGCCCTAACGACTACGGACTCTCCCGCAAACACATCATGAGTTCCATCGATGCCAGTCTCAAACGTTTGGGCACGGACTTCGTCGATTTGTATCAGATCCACCGCTGGGATTACGAGACGCCCATCGAAGAAACCATGGAAGCCTTGCATGACATCGTCAAGGCAGGCAAAGTTCGCTATATCGGCGCTTCGGCGATGTTCGCCTGGCAGTTTGCCAAAGCACAATACACCGCCGACCTGCACGGCTGGACACGCTTCGTCTCGATGCAAAATCACTACAACCTGATCTATCGTGAGGACGAACGCGAGTTGCTGCCTTTCTGTCAGGATCAGGGCGTTGGTGTGATTCCCTTCTCACCGCTGGCGCGCGGCGTGCTAGCACGTAAACCATCGAAAGAACAAGATGAAACGCTCCGTTCCCAGAGCGATGCTCTCACCAAAAGCCGTTATAAGCAGGAAGATAACTTGACCACGGTCGAACGTGTCAGTGAAGTGGCGGAGGCGCGCGGTATCTCGATGGCGCAGGTGGCCCTAGCTTGGATGCTCTCCAGGCCGAACATGACAGCCCCGATCATCGGCGCGACAAAACCCCATCACTTGGATGACGCCATTGCCGCGCTTTCCGTTCATCTTACCGAAGATGAGGTCAAGCGTTTGGAAGAACCCTATCGCCCTCATCCCGTGATCGCCCACTCGTAGGACAGAAACATTAGTAATCAACAATAAAGGAAATCTATCATGCAAGGAACAATGCTTTACGGCGCCAGGGACGTGCGCTTTGAGGAACGTCCCGATCCGACGATTATCGAACCGACGGATGCCATCATCAGACTATCGGCTGCCTGCGTCTGCGGCTCGGACCTGTGGCCCTACCGCGGCATCGACAAAGTAACGGAACCTGTCCCGATGGGCCACGAGTACGTTGGCATCGTAGAAGAAGTCGGAAGCGAGATTCGAAACATCAAACCGGGCCAGTTCGTTGTCGGTTCGTTCTTCGCTTCTGACAATACCTGCGATATCTGTCGGTCCGGCTACCAGTCATCCTGTGTCCACCGTCAGCCCGGCGCACCCACTGGCGCGCAGGCGCAGTATGCCCGCATCCCGCTGGCGGACGGTACGCTGGTCGCTACACCCGAACTCCCGCCGGATAACCTGATTCCCAGTTTGCTTTCGGCATCTGATGTGCTCGGTACCGGATGGTTCGGCGCTGACGCAGCCGCAGTGGGTCCCGGGAAGACGGTCGTAGTCGTCGGTGATGGCGCTGTGGGACTGCTCGCAATTCTCTCGGCGAAACAGATGGGCGCGGAGCGTATCATCGCCATGAGCCGCCATGCGGATCGGCAAAAACTCGCGCTGGATTTCGGCGCAACCGACATCGTGACCGAACGCGGCGACGAAGGCGTGGCAAAGATCAAAGACCTTACGAATGGATTAGGGGCACACTCAGTCGTCGAAGCCGTTGGCACGCATGAAGCGATGATGCAGTCTATCCGCTCCACACGTCCCGGCGGTCACGTTGGATTTGTTGGCGTACTTCACGATGTGCAAATCCCGGGGTTGGAATTCTTCTTCTCGCACGTTCATCTGCATGGTGGCCCTGCCCCGGTGCGCCGTTTCCTGCCCGAATTGATCGACCTGATCTGGAACGAAAAGATCAACCCTGGCAAGGTCTTCGACTTGACCTTGCCTTTGGAACAGGTGGCCGAGGGTTACCGCGCGATGGACGAGCGCCGTGCAATCAAGGCACTTTTGCTTCCATGAATGGAGAACTTATGACAACATGGACGAGCGATGAACTCAACAAAATTGGGAAAGCAGAAGAACTGCGCATCGCCGCCCTTCGGCGCGACAATACGCTGCGAAAGCAAATCATCATCTGGGTGGTGCGCCTGGGTGATGACCTCTACGTCCGGTGCGCAAATGGGCGTGAGGGAGCCTGGTTTCGCGGTGTCCTGACACGCCACGAAGGCCGCATCTGGGTCGCTGGTGTCGAAAAGGATGTCACTTTCATAGAAGAAACCGACCCTGACATTAATGCTCAGATCGATGCAGCGTATCTGGCGAAGTATCGCCGCTACCCCTCCTATGTTGCTCCGATGGTGACCGAGAAAGTGCGGGCCGCGACCATCAAACTTGTGCCGCGCGCCATAAGCGCTTGAGCATTATGACCCAAT
>JBJKOR010000509.1:0-1348 GCA_046707185.1 Anaerolineales bacterium
TGATGGACATCATCAAACAACAATCACGCAGCGGAAAACCGTATTTCGAATTCATGCACGTTCCCGACTTGAGCATGGGCGTTTATCAATTGCTCGTTGGCGATACCGACATCCAATCGCCGCACACAGAAGATGAAGTGTATTATGTTGTCGAAGGCAAGGCGAAGATCAAAGTGGCGGATGAAGAGCGTGACGTGCGCGCCGGTTCAGTGATGTATGTGGCAAAGAACGTGCCGCACCGTTTCTATTCGATTGAAGAGGATTTGATCATGTTGGTGTTCTTCGCGCCAGCAGAGTATTCACGAAAGGCACAAAATTGAATGCCCGTAATTGAAGGTATAGATACTTTCCCCAACTTTCTTCATTGGTGGGATAAAGCATATGAACAGTCCATCAATGAGCAAATCGAAAGCTGGTCAAATGAGCACTTATCATGCTGGCCAGAGCTTCTTGCAAAGCAAATCGATGATTATGCCGAACAAGGCCTTGATTGGAAAAAGGTCGCGGCTGAAAAGGTTTTTCCGTTTTTGGATGAACGATTAACGCTTATGGAAGAGGCGAGAAATAACCTTTTAGAACTCTGTCCAATTATCTATTCGAAGGCTCAACAGGTTCTAAATATTGATACAGATATATTATTTGTCATCCATGTTGGCATTGGTTGTGGTGCAGGCTGGGCGACAACCTTTCACAGCAAACCAGCAATCCTGTTTGGATTAGAAAACATTGCCGAATGCGGCTGGAGTGACATCAGCGCAATTCGCGGTTTGATTTCTCACGAATTGGGACACATGATTCATTATCACTGGCGCGCTCAAAACAATAAAGAGATAGGTACAGGTGCTTGGTGGCAACTCTATGAAGAGGGATTCGCACAATACTGCGAAACTTTGATAAACGAATCGCATATGTGGCATCAAGCAACTGCAGATAATAACTGGTTGGAATGGTGCCAAAGTCACAAGAGTTGGCTGGCGGCTAAATTTTTAAAAACGGTAAGCGATGATGAGTCTGTGAATCCGTTCTTTGGCTCATGGTTTACAATCGAAGGCAAAAGCGAAACCGGATACTTCTTGGGTTACGAAGTAATCAAAGAAGTAGAGAAGGAATATAGTTTACGAGAAATTGCTTTGCTAGATGATTTTGAAGAACACTCGAAGGCAATTTTAGAACAAATGAAAAATGGAAACTTATAAAGACCACCACTATCTGTTCATGCGCCGCTTGTTACAGAGTATTATTTTTCCAACTTCCAAATCAACCAACCCTTACTCAAAAATCTCCTTTGCAAATTAATTGCATAACCTTGTCCCGCCAAGGCTTGAGTGGAGGCTTCGAACCATTGGCG
>JBJKOR010000510.1:0-4775 GCA_046707185.1 Anaerolineales bacterium
ACCGCTATCCGGAAATTAACCGGACACTAACCGAAGTGGAATACGCTGAAATCACTGAATATGCGCTCGATCTCGGACTGGAGAACGCCTTCGTCCAAGAGATCGAAAGTCAGACGGCCTGCCTGCCCAATTTCGAGCAAAATAGCCCGTTCGATTTTGCGTAAAGAGATTTCCTGTGAAAAAGAATCCATGGATCGCGTTGGTCGCAATTGTGGTATTGATATTATCTTGTTCCAAGCTTTCCCTCAAGCCAATCGCCACTCCCCATCCCACCTTTACAGCCACCAAAGGCCTGCTAATCGCTACTTTTACCCCCCAGCCCGCATCGACTGAAACTCCCACAGAAGTCCCGACAGAAACACCTACCGAAATCCCAACGCTTGGACTCGATAAAACCGCTACAATCGAGAATACGCCAGTGTCCCGTACAGTTCCAACGCTGGCAATCCAAGTCATCTACGGTTTGTCTCTAAGCGTAAGCGTTTCTCCTGTTACCTGCTCTGGCAAAACGCCTGGCAAAACGACAGTAACCTTTACCGGCAGCATTGGAACAAATTACGCAGCGACCGTGCGATACAAATGGATAATCACAGGGACAAGCAACTTTGCCAGCACCATCAGAAGTTACACGACAGACAACGGACAAATAATTACCGTAAAATTCAGACAAACCCTGGAATGCGGAAGTTACACCGCAGGTCTGCAAATCATCTCACCCAACCCGGTGACAGAGAAGAAGAACTTCACGATCCCGTAACAAAGGGGTGTTTACTCTCCACCAAGACAGTAAATCGTTATTGCCCATAAAAAGAAACTCGCCTGCGGAATTCAGCTCCGCGGGCGAGTTCTTATTTCAAACGCTACGGTCACTAAGCGACTGTAATGCTTTTATCGAGATATACATCCTGAATTGTGTTCAGCAACTTCACACCTTCGGCCATGGGGCGCTGGAAGGCTTTACGTCCGGAGATCAAGCCCATACCGCCGGCGCGCTTGTTGATGACCGCGGTCGCGGCTGCATCGCCGAAATCATTCGCACCGGAGGCGCCACCGCTGTTGATGAGTCCGATGCGGCCCATGTAGCCATTCGCCACCTGATAACGGCACAAATCGATCGGATGGTCACTGGCTAATTCACTGTACATGCGCTTATCCAATTTGCCATAGGAACTGTCGCCCGTATTCAAAGCAAGAAAGCCGCCATTGTTTTCCGGAAGTTTCTGCTTGACGATATCCGCCTCGAGCGTGACGCCAAGATGATTCGCCTGGCCAGTTAGATCAGCCGAAACGTGATAATCCTTGTCCTTCTTGAACGCGGAATTGCGCAGGTAACACCATAAGATCGTACCCATACCAAGCTCATGGGCTAACGCAAAAGCTTCTGCAATCTCGATGATCTCCCGATGCGAATCATCCGAGCCGAAGTAAATCGTCGCACCGACAGCCGCCGCGCCCAAATCATAGGCTTCCTCGACCGTTCCGAACAGAATCTGCTCGAAGCTATTGGGATATGTCAGCAATTCATTGTGATTGATCTTCACGATATACGGTATCTTGTGTGCATACTTGCGCGCCGTCATGCCCAAGACGCCAAACGTGGAAGCCACGGCGTTGCAGCCGCCTTCGATGGCAAGCTTTATGATATTCTCCGGGTCGAAATAATCGGGATTCTTGGCGAAGCTCGCGCCGCCCGAATGCTCGATGCCCTGATCCACCGGCAGGATGGAAAGATAACCGGTCCCGCCAAGCCGGCCATGCTCGAAGAGCCGCGCCAGATTATTCAGCACGCGGATATTTCGGTCGGACTGAGCGAAGACACGGTCCACAAAATCAGGCCCGGGAAGATGCAGTCTTTCCTTGGGAATCTTGGGAGACGAGAAACCAAGCAGGCTTTCCGCCTTGTCACCCAACAAAGACTGAATATCAGATGTAGATTGAGGTATAGAAGTCATTTATTCTCCTTGCTCGAAACCTGGAGCGATTCGAGCGCAAAAATATTTAATCTCTTGGAAAGAGATGTGTATATCGTTTCAGCCAAAAAATTTGCAGTGTAGTACAAATGGCTTTCTTGATTATAACCAGAAACTACGACTATAATGTAATCTGTTCATGCGACTTATGTAATCTGAATTCGTATATCAACGCTGGAGGCACAAATGACTGACATGTATCAAAACGTAAGCGGCCAGATGGACCCGTTCAAAAAGCTCGCATCCTATATCCCCGGCTTCAGCGGATACGTGGAGCGACAGAATCGGCGCGACGCCGACAAACTGGTACGCGACACGATCGCCCGCAGGTTCGCTGACCTGGTGAAACGCGCATCCGCCCTGCAGACCGATCTGGTAAGCGCGGGCAAGCTCGAGGCAGTCGGCGAAATGGAAAAAGCCGTCACGCAAATACGCACTTTCATGGACAAGATCAGCACGGCGGCACGCGGCTATTCGGGCCTGTTCGACGCGGTCAAGATCAACCAGAGCGAACTCGAAAAGCTCTATAACTTCGACCTGGCATTCTTCGAACTTTCCGACCAAATCGAGCACGGCCTTGACAATGTCGAAGCCAGCTTGGGCGACGACGCCGCCCTGCCCGCCGCCATCCGCAACATCACCACCCTTGCACGGCAGGCCGTCGACACATTCAACCGCCGTTCGGAGGCTTTCACCGGCAGCGGAAAATAATTCAGTAGAGGCGCGGCAATGCTGCTCCCTTACTACACACAACAGGCACAGACAACTGCAAAAAAGCTCTGTGCCTTTTTTTATTTTTGTGGTACAAAAAGTAGTATGTGGCAAAATTACATAAACGCAACCTCAACCGATGAAGTTCTAAAAGTCCTGGCAGAGAATCGCGAACGCGCCCGCGTCGTCGCGGGTGCCACCGATTTGATCCTCGAACTCGAGCGCGGCGTACGCAAAGGCATCGATACGCTAATCGATGTGACGCGCATCCCCAATCTTGACAACTTTCATTTGGATGAAGATAACGTAATCCACCTCGGCCCATTGGTGACTCACAACCACTGTGCCGCGTCCAAATTGATTCGCGAAAGCGCTTATCCATTGGCACGCGCCGCGTGGGAAGTCGGTGCGTCGCAGATTCGCAACCGCGGCACAGTGGCCGGCAATCTCATCACCGCCTCGCCCGCCAACGATACGATCACACCGCTCATGGCGCTGGGCGCCTCGGTCACACTGGCATCCACGCGCGGCGAGCGCAAAGTCGCTTTGCAAGATTTCTATACCGGCGTCCGCAAGACTGTGATGCAGCCGGATGAAATGCTGATCGATATATCTTTCCCGGCGATGACAAAGGAGCAGCGCGGCACGTTCGGCAAACTGGCCTTGCGCCGCGCTCAAGCCATTTCACTGGTCAACGCCGCAATCGTCCTGACATTGAAGCGGGGAATCGTTCAGTCGGCTTCGATCACGCTTGGGGCGGTCGCGCCCACCATCATCCACGCGCCGGAAGCGGAAGAATTTTTACGCAGCAAAAAGCTCACCGATGAGGTCATCGCCCGCGCCGCCGAATTGACCATGAACGCCAGCCGTCCGATTGACGATGTACGCAGCAGTGCAGCGTATCGCCGTGAAATGGTGCGGGTGATCACCTCGCGCGGCTTGAAAGCCATTCGCGACAAGCGCGAACAGGATGGCTTTCCCGCCGATCCGGTTTTATTATGGGGAAATGGAAGCGCGGAAGCTCAAGGTTCCTTCGCGAGCAAATCACCAAATGGCCCCATCGAAACAACCATCAATGGAAAAAAATATACGTTCACGAGCGGACATGATAAAACTCTCCTGCGCTTATTGCGCGAAGATGGATTATTGACCGGCACCAAGGAAGGCTGCGCCGAAGGTGAATGCGGCGCCTGCACCGTGTTCCTGGACGGCAAAGCGGTAATGGCGTGTCTCGTGCCCGCGCCGCGCGCGCATGGCGCGGAGATCGTTACCGTGGAGGGGCTTGCCAACGAAAATCAATTACACCCGGTACAGGAGGCATTCATTAAGGATGGCGCGGTGCAGTGCGGCTATTGCACGCCTGGTTTTCTGATGTCGGCTGCAAAGCTGCTGGAAGAAAGACCAAATCCAACCAAAAATGAAATCGAGCAAGCCATCACTGGAAACCTGTGCCGCTGTACTGGATATTATAAAATCGTCCAAGCCATCGAAGATGCAAGCAAGATCAAAGCTTGAGAGGTGACGCATGGGCAAGTATTACGCAATGAACCCTCGGCCACAGTGGCAACCCAAAGCTCAACTTCATCCGGTTTGGCGCGGTGTCGGGTGCATCATGATGGTCCTGATCCCATTCCTTTCCTTCGGGTTGGCAAAGTTTACAATTAGCATGAGCTTCTCTCAACGATACATTCCGTATCAATTGCTCGGCTACCCAGTCATGCCGCAAAACCTATGGAAGCTTGGTTTTCTCAATCCGGTACTAGCCTACATCCAGGGCTTAGACAATCTATATGCGATAGTTATCCTGCTCCTATTCTATACCATTGTGCTGGGAGCGCTTGTGACGGTTGTCAATGCTTTTATTCAAAAAACAGTTGGACCGCCGCGTTATGGTCCGCTTGACATGCCGCCGCCGCAAGGCAAAGTAAAACGATATAAACGGTGATACTACATAACGAGCGAAGCCCAAACTTCGCTCGTTTTTCTAATCGACGGCAGCCTCCTCGTCATCGTCATCATCTTCCTCTTCAGTTGACTCGGTCTCGACATCCTCCTGCTCGAAATCCTCAGCCTGTTCTGCTGCCTCATCCTCCT
>JBJKOR010000511.1:0-2659 GCA_046707185.1 Anaerolineales bacterium
GTCATTGCGAGCGCTTTTCGCGAAGCAATCTCCTCTTCCGATAGTGAGATTGCCACGTTCGCCTTGATCTCGATATGCCACTTCGTGGCTACTCGATCAGCGGCTCGCTCGCAATGACAAAGGTTACTTGAATTTCTTCAACAAATATTCCAGCACCGGGCCGTCGATCCAGCCCGACTTGGCGTCGGCGCGTTCTTCGAAATTTTCATTGCCGATGAAAGCGGCAAAGGCTTGGCGCGTGGCTTCATCATATCTGCCGTCGGTCGGCGCGTAATAGCCAAGTCCTTTCATGATCTTCTGAAGATCCTCGACGACCCCGCCTGCCAGCTTCACGCGCTCCGATTTGGGACTCTTGTCAAAATACAAATGATGCAGTTCCAGCAATTCGGCAAGTTTGGTAACCGGATGGAGATGATCGTCCACGCGGTAATCCATCCAGCGATCGTTAAATCCGCCGTAACCGCCCTTGGGCTTCGCCACATATAGCGCGGCAGATTGTTTTCCGCGGCGGTCGCCCCCGGCGCGGTGACCCGCCTCGAGGGCGGTCAGGAGGCGTTCGGGTAATTCGCCTTTCGCATCCAGAAAAGCGTGCTCCATGCGATTCACAATCTCTGCACCGACCAGGATGTTGCCTTGAATGGCATAACCAAAACCGTGCAGGCCGCCGGCCCATTCGAAGCAAGATTTTCCGGTGAAGGTTGCCGAATCGCCTTTGGCGTCCACCAGCCCAACTTGACGGTGCTCGCGCTCCTGATCGTGCGCCAGCAATTTCGACAAGGTTTCCTGCGCGGAAAGTCCGCCTGCCATCATTTCGATTCCGCGCGGACCGTAGGATGTGTTCGCCAGCGCCTGAGTCGCAACTGCGCCCGCACCCGCGCGTGCCCACGGCACAACGGCGCCAACAGCGGGGAACTTGGAGGCCACGGCAATGCCCCAAGTTTGCTTTTTGACATCACAAGCTACGATAGAGAAAGTGGAAAGATGAAACATGCAATCGATTATAAGCGCAATACGAGCGGGTCTATATGCAAACCCGCTCGCTGCTGATCATTGAAACTATTTTTCTTTTTGTCTTTCAGGCGCTTCGAGAACTTGATCCACTAAACCGTAGTCCACCGCGGCTTTGGCGTCGAGGTAGAAATCGCGATCGGTATCGCGCTCGATCACTTCCAGCGGCTGGCCTGTCGCATCCGCAAGAATTTGATTCAGCAATGCCCTCTGCTTCAAGATTTGTTTGGCGGCAATTTCAATATCGGTCGCCTGACCTTGTGCACCGCCCAAAGGCTGGTGCATGTGAAGCGTGGCGTGGGGCAGGGCATAGCGGCGGCCTTTCGTACCGGCAGTCAGCAACACGGTCCCGAAGGAGGCGGTCACGCCGACGGCCACCGTGCTGATCGGGTTCGAGATCATCTTCATGGTGTCGTAAATCGCAAAGCCCGCGTATACCTGTCCACCAGGCGAATTGACGTACATTTGAATTTCTTTCTCAGGATCTTCGTGATTAAGGAACAATAACTGCGCCACGATCACGTTCGCGACTTGATCGTCGATGGGCGTGCCAAGGAAAATGATGCGCTCCTTGAGAAGCAGAGAGTAAATGTCATACGCACGCTCACCGCGCCCCGATGTTTCGACCACCATCGGAACGACGTTATTGATATTTGGAATGGTCATATCTTCCTCACTTTATGGGTAATTTTTTTCACAGTTTTCTTGATGGGTTGAATCTCGGACTCTTACCTGCGTTTTACGATTCCGGCTCTTGTCCGGAATTTGCGGATTCTGCATCTTCTGGCTTTGACTCGACTTCGGCTTTTACCGCTTCGATCTCCTCGGCAGGTTCGTCTTCGGCTTTCGGTTCTTCCGGTTTGTATTCGCCGGTTGCAATGGCCTTCAAGCGTTCGAGCGTGCGGCGTGTCATCAGACGGCTGGCCGATTCCATCGCGACCGCTTCCGCCACGCGTTGTTGGCCCTGCTTGCCGCCGCGGATATTGCTCATATTGACGCCCTGCATTTGCAGATCCACAAGCGTGTTGCTGAACTCCTCGTCCAGCGCTTTGTCGTCCACTTCGATCTTTTCCTGGCGGGAGATTTCGTCGAGGATCAAGGAGCGCTCGAGACGTTTCTGCGCCACCGGCTTGGCTTCCTCATCGAAGAATTTCTTCGCGTCGGTATTGCGCATCTTGTAATACGTTTCCAGGTCCAGGTTTTGCTGCGCCAACCGCTGCTGAAGATCTTCAACTACGTGTTCGGCCTCGTGATCGAGTGTTTGCGGCGCGTATTTGATGGTCGCGCCTTCCTTGATCTTGTCCACTACCTGAGCATAATAATCATCATCATATTCGGCGTGGGCGTGTTCTTCGAGATCTTTGGCTAAAGCCTCTTTCAGTGCATCCAGTGTTTCATATTGTGGTTGTGGGCCAATCATCTTGGCAAAGTCATCATTGAGTTCAGGCAGTGTCAGGGATTGAACAGTTTTGATTGTCACTTCGATGTCCACGGTTTGACCCGCCAATGTTTCGTCCTTCTCGTCCTGCGGGAATTCGTGGCTGATCGTTTTGGTGCCGCCCGCTTTTAATCCGATCAGCTCATGCGCAAAGCCAACGAACGGGAATTCGACTTCACGATCTTCCTTGCGGATCATTGTGGCGAATCCGTT
>JBJKOR010000512.1:0-1607 GCA_046707185.1 Anaerolineales bacterium
GTCATGATCAGAATCGTGTTACGGAAATCCACCACATTGCCTTGACCATCGGTCATCCGGCCGTCGTCCAGAATTTGCAGCAACGCGTTCCAAACTTCGGGGTGAGCCTTTTCGATTTCATCGAACAAAACGACGCGATACGGGCGGCGTCGAACCGCTTCCGTCAATTGACCGCCTTCTTCATAACCAACATAACCTGGCGGCGCGCCGAACAATCGGCTGACCGTATGCTGTTCGCGGTATTCGGACATGTCCACGCGTACCAACGCATCTTCGTCATCGAACATGAACCAGGCCAGGGCTTTCGCCAATTCAGTTTTGCCAACGCCAGAAGGCCCAATAAAAATGAACGAACCAATCGGCCGCGACGGATCCTTCAAGCCGGAACGGGCGCGGCGGATCGCATCCGAGATGGCGTGAATGGCTTCGTTCTGTCCGATGATGCGCTCATGCAGGCGTTCCTCCATGTGCAGGAGCTTGGTGGCTTCGGTCTCCATCATTTGGCTGACAGGGATGCCGGTCCACTGATGAACGACTTCGGCAATATCGTTGATGTCAACCACTTCATCGAGTTGATGTTCCGATTCCCATTTATCGCGCTTGGCGTGATATTCATCGTCTTTGCGGAGGCGCTCCACTTTGATCTCTGCCGCGCGTTGATAATCGCGTGCATTCGAAGCCGCGTCTTCTTCAGCCTGTAAATGATCCAACTCCGCTTTCATCTCTTTCAATTCAGGCGGCATCGAATATAGGGCGACGCGTAATTTCGCGGCGGCTTCATCCATCAGGTCAATGGCTTTATCGGGCAGATGACGATCCGTAACATAGCGGTCTGCGAGACGCGCCGCGGCCACCAACGCATCATCCGCAAAGCGGACCTTGTGATGGGCTTCATAACGATCGCGCAAGCCTTGCAGCATTTCGATCGTATCATCCACGCTCGGCTCTTCAACATAAATCGGAGCAAAGCGGCGCTCGAGCGCCGCGTCTTTCTCGATATATTTATGGAATTCGTCCAATGTGGTTGCGCCGATGCACTGCAACTCGCCGCGCGCCAAGGCCGGCTTGAGCATATTCGAGGCATCCATCGCGCCCTGAGCAGCTCCCGCGCCGACAACGGTGTGCAGTTCATCGATCATCATGATGACATCGCCTTGTGCGCGCTGGACTTCTTCCATCACCGCTTTGAGTCGTTCCTCGAACTCGCCGCGGAAACGCGAACCGGCAATCATCGAGCCAAGGTCGAGCGCCACCACGCGTTTGCCGGAAAGAATCTCCGGCACATCATTCGTAGCGATCTTCTGCGCCAAACCTTCGACGATGGCGGTCTTGCCAACGCCCGCCTCGCCGATCAACACCGGGTTATTCTTGGTACGGCGCGAGAGGATTTGAATCAAGCGCAGGATTTCGGTATCGCGTCCGATAACAGGGTCGAGCTTGCCTTCACGCGCGAGCTGCGTCAGGTCGCGCGAATATTTTTCGAGGGTGCGGTAACGCGTTTCGGCTTGCGGGTCGGTAACACGCTGTCCGCCGCGTAAATCCTGAATCGCATCGTAGACCCGGTCACGGGTCAGGCCGCCAGATTCGAGAATCCGCGCCGCAGGTGA
>JBJKOR010000513.1:0-5617 GCA_046707185.1 Anaerolineales bacterium
AAGCGGATTCCGCACAAGTAGTCGACGCGTCGGGAAAGCTGATTCTGCCCGGCGGCGTTGATCCGCACACGCATTTCGATTTGCCGATGTTTAATACGGTTTCATCCGATGACCATTACACCGGTCATAAGGCTGCAGCCTTCGGTGGAACAACAACCGTTATAGATTTTGTTTCATTCGATTTCGATACATTCAAAGAATCTGTTGACGCCTGGCATAAAAAAGCCGAGAAAGCCGCGATTGATTATTCGTTCCATATGAACTTCAATAAGTTCAATGACAAGATTGCCAAAGAGATTCCATCTCTGCGCGATATGGGTATCACCACGCTGAAAGTTTTTACCGCCTATAATGGCCGCCTGCGTCTCGATGATGCCAGCATTTTCAAAACCTTGCAAATCACAAAAGATAATGGCATGTTGGTGATGGTGCATTGCGAGAATGGTGACGTGATTGAAGAATTGGTTCCTCAAGCATTGGCTCAAGGTCATACTACGCCCGAATGGCACGCCTTGACGCGACCCGCTTGGGGCGCGGTAGATGCGACGTTGAAGATGGCTTCGATGTCAGCGCAGGCGGATGCGCCGGTTTATATCGTCCACATGAACGTGGGCGGCGAAGTGGATATGTTGCAGTACGCGCGCGAACGCGGCGTCAAAGTGATGGGCGAAACGTGCCCGCAATATCTGTTCTTCACGATTGATGATTTGCGCCGCGCGGATGGCTCGAAATGGATTTGTTCGCCGCCCATGCGCTCGCAAAAAGAAAATGCGCGTTTTTGGGAAGGCTTGCATGAGAACTTATTGCAAACCATCGGAACAGATCATTGCCCGTTCTTCTTCGATGGCACGCAGCCGATCATGTATGAAGGCAAGCCGGTGAAGATTCCTGGCAAGGAATTGGGCAAGGATGATTTCACCAAAATCCCGAACGGGTTGCCTTGTGTAGGGGATCGTATGCCAATCTTGTGGTCGTATGGCGTACGCGCCGGAAAGATCACCGCCAATCAATTTGTGGCGTATATGAGCACCAACCCGGCAAAGATCATGGGCTTGTATCCACGCAAGGGCGCGTTGTTGCCCGGCTCGGATGCAGATATTGTGATTTGGAATCCGGAGAAAAAAGTCAAATATGGTGTGGCGCATTCATATCATCGTACCGATTACAATTTATTCGAAGGCTGGGATGTGACTGGAATGCCCGAAAAAGTTTTTCTGCGCGGCAAATTGATCGTGGATGGTGAGCAATGGTTGGGCAAATCCGGCCAGGGTCAATTCTTGAAACGAAGCGAAGGAGAGATTCTCTGATAGCTCATGACAGAACTTTATTGTGAAGCATTAGTTGTTCATTGTATGGATTATCGTTTGCAAAAATATTTGAATGAGTGGCTGGATAAAAGTCCTGCAAGTGGAAATTATGATCGGGTCGCTATTGCGGGCGGAGCGCAGGATATTTATTCTGTGCTGAAACATGTCGAATTGGCTGTTCGTTTGCACAAGATCAGAAAAGTGATTCTGATCAATCATGAAGATTGCGGCGCGTATGGAGCCGAAGGAACGCTCATGCGCCATAAAGCCGACCTCGACGAAACCCGCCGAAAGATTCTCGAAAAGATTTCCAACCTTGTTGTGGAAAGATACTATCTCCATCTTGATGGGAAGTTCGAGCAACTTGATTAACCAGCCTACGCATGTCTTTGCGAGGAGTGTGTACTTCCCGACGACCGCGAAGCTCGCGTAGTACGCTGTAGGCGATGCCTTTGGCAAGCAGTCCCCTCTTACTGAACAGGAGATTGCTTCGCGAAAAGCGCTCGCAACGACATCAGCTTTTGAGTTTTGCGTAAGGTGAGCGATTAATTGTTTGCCAGCAACTCTTTCAATCTCGGATGCTGGGCATAAACGCCGCGATATTTTTCGGGGATGAGCGCGGCAATGTGGCACATGATCTCGTCGGTGAATTGCTTGAGCGCCGTGTCACGGTTCTTCATGGGCAGGGTTGGAAGCGAAAAAATTTTTCCGGCGTGTGCGACGATATGCGAACGGCGCAAATGTTTTAAGTTATCAATGATAGCTTTATCTTCAGTGCCAGCCAGACCAACCGGCACGATGGAACGGTTTAATTTCGCAGCGAGATAACAGACTCCCGGTTTGCCCTCCGCCATCGTCGCCGCGCGCGAACGAGTGCCCTCGGGCGCAATAACGAGAACGTTTCCTTTTTCCATCAAACCAATGATTTTGCGAAGCGCCTTGAGGTCCGGGTTGAAGCGGTCGATGAAAACGAAGTTGGCATATTTTGCCACCCAACGCAGGAACGCGTTCCTTTCCCATTTTTCGGCAACAAGAACAAACACATCGTTACGATCCAATGCGTAATACAGCATGGCGGCATCCAAAAAACCGAGATGATTGGTCGCAATCACGAACGCGCCCGTTCTTGGAAGATTTTCGATGCCGACGATCTTCACTTCGGCAATCAGGTTGATGGCGGCACGCAGTAACCAGCGTAAGAAAGTCAGCATGGATTTATTGTACACGAAAAAGAAAAACGGCCTCGCATTAGAATGGATGCGAGGCCGTTGCCTGCCGCCGTTATCTCCATAGATAATCGAAATTGTTCTTGTCGTTGCTTTGAGAGCCGTACCTCTCGAATAACCGGGAAATGATTTCGAGATTGGCGGGCGTTATATCGGTAAGTTGAAAACCCACATTGAAGATGCTCTTATCGATGCGGTCCGGCTGGCACCATTTGCTGCGCGCGCCAAACACTATGAAAGGCACGTTGGCGATTTCGCTGGTCAACTCGATGCGGAAGGTGAAATCCGAATTGGGGACAATGGGCTTAAGCGATTCCATCTTGAAACCGCCCGTGCTGATATCCGCCAGATGGCCCACCAACTCGCCAGTATTTTCATTCATCAGCCGCATGTAATAAGAAAAAGTTCGTCTATCCAATTTTCTTCTTTCGGGCATAGTCGTCTCCTTTCCTCTTACGCTTAAAGTATAAAATAGAAGTTAAAAAGAAGCAACCATATTTCGGATTTCTTTAAGCTTTCTCGATGTCGATGAAAAGTATTTGATCTGCTAATCTCTGTAAATTCTTGGGTTCGTGCAGATTGGCATGAATTCGCAGATCGAGCTTTGATTCGAGAAACCCGTAGAATATCAATCGGCTTTGAGAATGTGTGTAATGATGCTTGCACCGGAGCCGCCGATGTTTTGGGCCATTCCGATTTTGGCACCATCAACTTGAGTCTCGCCGCATTCGCCGCGCAACTGCTGGGCGACTTCCACAATTTGATACATTCCCGTCGCGCCGACCGGGTGTCCGCGCGCTTTCAATCCGCCGCGCGTACAAATCGGGATTCGACCTTTGGGCGTGATCTCATTATCGAGACCAAGCTGGACTCCTTTGCCCTGTTCGGCGAATCCGCAGGCCTCCAGTGACAGCGCGGCCATGATCGTAAAGGCATCATGCACTTCGAAGACATCCAGATCGGTCGGCTCGATTCCAGCCATTTCATAGCATCGTTTGGCGGATGTATACGCCGCGTCGAGAAACAGGGGGTCTTTCCTTGAATGAACGGCGATCGTATCCGTGTTGGAGGCGGAGGCGGCTACGATAATCCGCGGTTTGCCTTTGAGCGAAGCAACTCTTTCTGCGGGCACGATGACTGCCGCGGCCGCGCCATCGCCGGTGGGGGAGGCGTCGAATAAATTGATCGGCGTGGCCACCATGCTTGACTTTTCGAATTGTTCAATGGTGATCTTTTCGTGCAAGCGCGCAAATGGATTGTGTACGGCATTGGTATGAGCATTGATCGAGAACGGCGCAAAGTCCGTGTGCTTCCACCCAAACTCGTGCATATACCGCTGCATGACCAGCGCATTCAACCCCACAAAGGAAACGCCTTGTTCGACTTCGTAATCCGCGTCGGCGGCCGTGGCTAATGCAGCAGTGACATCGTGACCGATCTTGTCGCTCATCTTTTCGACCCCGATGACCAGTGCGGATTCGATCTCGCCCGAGGCGACCGCCATCAGTCCCGCGCGAAACGCCGCCGCGCCGGATCCGCAAGCGGCCTCCACTTTGACGGCTTCCTGATGCCACATGCCGATCCAATCTGCCAGGAGCGTACCGAGTTGATTTTGTCCGTTGAGCAATGGTGAAAGCATGTTGCCGACATACAGCGCCTCGACTTTTTCCACGCCCGCGTCCTGCAGCGCGGCAAAGGCCGCCTCGCCGGCAATCTCGCGCAATGACTTCTCCCAATTTTCGCTGACAGGTATTTGTCCAATTCCGAGAATGGCTGTTTTTTGCATAATGTTTATTTTACCTATGTTATCTATCAACAACTATCCGAATCAACCCCGAAACTGACGCCAACGCCAAGTCAAAAAACACCATCAACATGCGCTGGCGGTGAAATTGAATCGCAGGTGTTTCCGAATGTATGTTTCTTCGGATGTTGTCATGGGTTGGATTCTATCATTGTCACTTGACAATTTATCGACACCGCGTTTAGAATCAAAAAAACGAACGTTCGTTCATTTTTTGATATGGCAAAATATTCAGAGCAGCAACGCATTCAGAAGATGATGGAAAGCATCGTTGGCAATTTGCTTGTGATGCAGATCGAGGATGTGATCTATGGTTTATTGTTCGCGGAGTGGAATATGACCGAAAAGTCGTCAAATACCAAGAAGCAACGTACGCAGCAGGCTGTTGAACAAGCCGCGTATGAGCTGTTTATGGAGAAGGGTTTTACCGCCACCTCGATGCGTCAAATCGCGGAGCGCTCCGGACTGTCATTGGGCGGAATCTATAATCATTATGAAAGCAAGGAAGAAATCTTCCGTGCCATTATTCTTGCCCGTCATCCCTATAAACAAATCCTTCCATTAGTTTTGGAAGCCAAAGGGAAATCGCCGGAGGAATTCTTGCGCAGTGCGGCGCGTGCGGCAGTGAGTGAATTGGGACAAAGTCCCGAATTCTTAAAACTCATGTTTATTGAAATTGTGGAATTCAATGGCGAGCACCTTGCCTTGATCTTGCAGGAGATTTTCCCAAAGGTTCTGCCTGTTTTTGAAGAGTATGCTTCACATCGAAAGTTTCTCCAGCAGATTGGTCCGGTGTTGATGATCCGTTCCTTCATCGCCATGGTCTTTTCTTATTACCTGACTGAAATGCTTATTCAAGGAAGCACGCTGACAAAACTGATGCCTGAAAACAGCTTCGATGTTTTTGTGGATATTTATCTGCATGGCATTTTAAAGGAGATCAAATGATTTTGCGTCTTGGCTCGATCATCCGTAAGGAGTTTATTCAAATCCTGCGCGATCCCCGTACGCTGGTGATTATTCTAATCATGCCGATTTTGCAATTGTTTCTACTGGGATATGCAGCAACGACCGATATCAAAAATGTCTCGCTGGGGGTGTGGGACCAAAGCCGCTCGCCTGAATCGCGTTCCTTGCTCGATGCGTTTCGCTCGGCGAATTATTTCAATATTGCCTATGAAGTCAGTTCCCAGGATGAAGAGCGGAGTTTGATCGAAGAAGGAAAAGTGCGCGGCGTGCTCATCATCCCGCCTGATTACGCTACACATGTTGCCCAAGGC
>JBJKOR010000514.1:0-8366 GCA_046707185.1 Anaerolineales bacterium
AGCCTCATTTACGGAATTGCACATCCCAAAATCATCAGCATTGATAATCAACAGGCGCGCATCGTCCGGGTATCCCAGCAAACAATTTGTTTGACCATTGGGCAACATGCTCGACTCCATTTCGAACTTTATTTGTCACCATGAACGACCTGCATAATCCAATCAATTCTACGCGTCAACAAACAGACGGAGAATCAGATAATTGAGAACAACCCTTCTGACGTGCAATATATTCAAAAGCCATTCCGATTTTTACCCAACCGAATCCAAAAAACTCTTTGCGTGGATGCAGGGAATTTCTACCGCGAGAACAAAGCTCCGTGCTCTCGGCCAGGCACGATCACTACAGTCTCTTTTATGCAAGTATAGGGAACATGTGACCGCTCCTACTTATCTGCATACACGCCTAGGAAAAATTAAGTTACACCGTCGAAAGATCCCATTCTTCATAGATCTTCGGGACGTCGTTGATCAATCGCCGCGTATAAGCTTGTGTGGGAGACAGAATCACCGAATCGGCAGATCCGCTTTCGACGATTTTTCCATGCTCCATGATATAAACGGTATCCGAAACATAGTACGCCAGGCCAATATCATGGGTGATGAAAATAATCGTCATCCCAATTTCTTTGCGCAAATCCATCAGCTCATCCAGAATGGTTGCGCGTGAGCAGGCGTCGATCATCGAAGTGGGTTCATCGGCAAACAGGATTTTGGGCTTCAAGAGAAAGATGCGGGCAATCATCAGGCGCTGCATCTGTCCGCCCGAAAGTTCAAAAGGATACTTATTCGTCAGCTCCTCGAACTTCAAGTTGACAAAACTGCAGGCTTCCTTCATCAATTCCACCTTTTTCTCGCGTGGAAGTTTTCCTCCGCCGCGCATGCGAATGCAGTCCAAAAGCACGGCATCAATCTTGTTAAAAATGTTATAGGAAGAGAACGGGTCTTGAAAAATCGCCTGAATGTTTTTCCAGTATTCCCGTTTCTTTCGTTGGGTTCGGATATCGCGCTTTTTCCCTTGGAAGTAAATTTCACCTTCCGTTGGATTGATCAATCCCAGAAGCATCTTCGCCAGTGTTGTCTTTCCGCTGCCCGATTCGCCTACAATCGAGACCACCTCACCTTCGTAGAGATTGAGGTCCACATGATCCACGGCGACTGTTTTTTGGCCGCTGAATCCGAACACCTTGGTCAACCCTGAGGTGCTCAAGCATAAGTTACTTTCATTTGCCATTTTTGTGTGCCTCTCTCGCATAGATTTCACGCAGTTCATTGACTGGGATAATACAACGGTAGGTGCGTCCGCCGCCCGCATCGCGCAGAGCGACAGAACTCGTTGTACATTCTGGCCGAACATATTTGCAGCGTTCTGCAAACCGGCAGCCCATCGGCGGATTTTTAAGATTCGGTGGCACGCCGGGGATGGCTGTCAGTTTGACGTTTCGCAGCCCGCGCTCAGGAACAATGATTGCTCCCATCAGACCCTTGGCGTATGGGTGAAGCGGCCCAAACACAATTTCACCCGCGGCCCCCTTCTCCACGATCTGCCCTGCGTACATGACCATGATATCGTCCGTCACGTTTTTGAGAAGTGGAAGCTCGTGTGTAATAAAGATCATCGAGTCGATCAAACCATTTTCCATGGCCTGCCGAAGCATCTTGATGACCATTTTCTGCGAAGTAACATCGAGAGCAGAGGAAGGCTCATCCGCAATCAATACTTTGGGCAGAAGCAATACGGAACACGCGATCACCGTGCGCTGTTTCATGCCGCCTGAAAGTTCAACGGGATATTTTTGCAGGACGTCTGCCGGCAGTCCCAGTGTCTCAAACAATTTTCTAGCGCGATCATGAATATCCTTCTTGGTGATGTAAAGTTCATGAGCCTGAATCACATCCTCAATGAAATGGATAATCTTCTGGGTGGGATTGAGGGCATTCATGGCAGCCTGGGGTATATAGGAAATCTCCGTTCCCAAAACTGATTTTCGTACGTCGTCCGGATTCATACCCGATATATTCTGTCCGTTGATGATGATATCGCCGCTCGTATAGTGCAAGGGAGGAAAATAGTATCCCATCAGGCTGAGCGCCAGCGTTGATTTTCCGCAACCGGATTCTCCCGCAATTCCCAGCGACTTTCCTTCCTCCACTTTTAGCGACACATGATCAACCGCGTATATGTCTTCTTTAAAACGGGTGATATATTTTGTGGTCAGTTCCCTGACATCTAATATTACATTTCCCATATCATCACCTAATCTCTCAGCGCAGGATTAAATACCTGGTCGAGACCTGTGTTCATAAGATTCATTGAGAAGGTAATCAGGGCAATCACAAGGAGCACTGGGAAGTATGCCCACCATTTCCCCAAAATCTCCGCCTGATAGATCATTGCCCACTGCATCATCAAACCCAGGGTTGGCACATCGGTGGTTCTCGGCCCCAATCCAAGGATGGACAGGCTAGCCTCCGCCAGGATTGCCAAGGAAATCTGCAAGATGAAGGCCATGACCACATACGATGCGATGTAAGGCAGAATATCCGCAGCAATGATGTGAGCAACAGAATGTCCCGAAAGTTTCGACAAGTTGACATGGTCGCGATTGCGCAAGGAAATCACCTGGGATCGTACTGCCCTGGCAGTCCATACCCAAGATGTGACCCCGATCACCACTGCAATTGTGACCGGGCCGCGTTGGTCTTGACCAATACTAAATGAAATCAAAATCAACAGCACCAGGCTGGGAATCACAGTAAAGAGATTGGTGATGAACATGAGAAAATCATCTATAAAGCCGCCCAAATATCCCGAGACCAATCCCAGAATCAAACCGATCAGGGTCGCAACGGTACCTGCCACCAACCCGATTTCCAGGGATACTTCCGTGGCCTTAACCAACTCCGTTAACACATCCCGACCAAAGTTGTCGGTTCCAAGCGGCAGCACTCGTACATTTGCGACCTCGTTGATATTCACATAATCCGTTTGATCGACAGTGCCTGTTTGCGTCAACGTATTGGTTTTCGGATCCTGGGTTGCAATGATCAACCCCGCCGTCGACAAAAGTCCTTTGAGCGAGGTGTCAAGCCTTTGGTAATATCTCTGCTTGGCATAAGTCATCCCCGGGAAACTTTTGTTGGAGTCATAATTCTTTTGCCAGAGGTCCAGAAGCTGTGTAGTATTGTTAATATCGATCTGACTTGCAGGAATTCCATCTGCCTCAAGCCAGGTCTGCATGTCCTGGCGATCCTGAGGCTTGAGTTTGCTTTCGATGCGGTTGGCTTCAGCGTTGGTCAATTGGAGTTTATGAGGAGGAGCGGCAACGCTGTCGTAGACATTTACATAGATGCCGGGTTGAAAGAAGGTGCCTTGGGCAATAACGGCCAATGGAGGAGCCGGTACGAACAGTGGGTAGATGATCACGATGAGCAGCAATGCCATAAAGATAATAAAGCCAATCACGAAATTAGGAGAGTGAAAAACTTGCTGAAAGATATGTTTCATGATCGTCTCTCCTTAGTCCGATTGAGTAGCCTTGATGCGCGGATCAACGAAGCCATAAATGATTTCGATGAGAAACATCGCAACCAGCACCATTATCGTAACAATCAATGAAACGGCTGAGATCAGTGGATAATCCCCTCCCGTGATGGCATTCAGGAGCGTGACGCCAAGCCCTGGGTAGCTAAAGATGATCTCCGCCACCAATGCGCCACCGACCATGGTACCGACGGATAACGCCAAACCTGTGATTTGCGGGAGCATGGCGTTTCGGAATACATAACCAACGATCTTGCGATCCTTGATGCCCATGAGGCGGCTATACTTCACATAATCTGCATTCAGTTCGTAAATGGACATGGAGCGCATGCCAATCGCCTGGCCGCCAATGGCAATCAAGACAATGGACCAAAATGGTAGTTGGTAATGGATGAATACCGACCACATGAAATTCAAGGTAAAACTTGGAAGCAGATCAAACCCATATCCGCCGGAGGTCGGAAACCATTTTAGGTCAACACCGAACAGCACCAGCAGGATAATGGCCATACCAAAGGTAGGCAGATTGCTGACAAAAATACTGATGGGCAACAGAACTCTATCAATCCCGCCTCGGATGTACGCGGCCAATGCACCGAGTATGTTGCCGATGATCCAACCAACGATGATAGCTGGAAACTGCAGACATATTGTCCACCAGACGGAGGACCGAATAACATCTGCAACTGTCCTAGGATATTGGCTGAAAGAGAAACCAAAATCGCCGTGGAATACATTCTTCACATAAATGAAGAATTGCACGACCATGGGTTTATTGGTTCCAAACAACTCGGTATATTGTTTATAAAGTGACTGGACTCCGGTCGCATTGCTCATGCCTTGGGCCATCTTCGATACAATACCTGCTACAGGATCGCCCGGCATCAAACGCGGCAAGGCAAAATTCAATATGAAGGCAAAAATAAACGTGATTACGAACCAAACCAGCTTGTTCAGGAAATATTGAGAGTATCCCTTCACCGCGCATCTCCTCGTAAACAAATGATATATATTATACCTAAATAAGAGGCCAGTCACTCGGTCATATCAAATATGGTTCGGCAGTTTCGGATAATCTCCTGATGAAAACTAAGTGACTGTCACTTGTTTATGATAGGAACAGCCATGCCCCAGTTCATGGAACATGGCTGTTTCCTAATGCAGAATGTCTTACGGGTTGACTAGCTTCAAGTTATAGAGACCTGCAACGCTCCAGCCATCCATAAGATCCAGCGGAGGAACAGGCGGATTGGTGCCGTCACCTTGATGAGGATAACCGGTCCAAACGGTCTCATTCACAGTATGGAACGATTGAGGCCGATACATGAGCGTGAAGGAGGGGATATCGGTCAGGTAGATCTTGACCAATTCAGTGTAGTCCGCCTTCAGTTGGGTCGGATCGGTGAGCGTAGGAATCTCGTTGATCAGCTTGTCGGCATCCGGATTCTTGTAGCCGCCCCAGTTTCCGTTCCAGTTGTTCTCGGTCTGGGCATACTGAGAATTCATCAAATGGTTGATGCGGCCCCACGGTTGGGTCGGGCCAGCGCCATCGCTCCACATCATGAAGATATCGTAGCCTTTGGTGGACTGCAATGCCTTCCAGCTTGTCACAACGGTCTGATACACGGACCAATCAGGATAGGCGGTGGTGATGTCAATGCCGATTGCTTTACCCGCGGCAGCAACCTGTTCGATTGCCGCTTGCCAGTCGGACCAGCCATTCGGAGCGGTAGCTACATAGTGCAGGGTTTTGCCCTTGTATTGGCGCAAGCCATCGGGGCCTTTCGTAATGCCGGCTTTGTCCAGAAGGGCATTGGCACCAGCAATATCGTTACCAGCCCATTGCAGAGACTTGACAGCATTGTGATCATAGAGAGCCTGTTCGCCAGCAGTCGGGTTCATGAGTGAACGGGGAACCTGCTCGAAGGTAGCAGACTGGTTGGTCATGGCATTGGCGATGATTGTATCGTAGTTAACCGCCATGGCAATCGCTTGACGAACCGCAAGTTGATCCAAGCCGTACGAACCGAGGTTGTAGAAAGCGGTCGGCAGGCTGGCGCCAATTTGATAAGGCGGATCCGGCAGGTAAGTCGAGATGGGCAGATTGTAGTTTTGCCACAGAACCTGTTCGTTGGAGTTGAATTGCTGGCTGACGTCCACTTCGCCTTGAGCCAAAGCAACAGAGCCGGATGCATTATCCTTGAAGATTGTGTGGGCTAGATACTTTGGAACAGGCAGCTTGCCCCACATGCTGGCATCCTTGCCCCAATAGTTATCATCACGAACAAGCACAACTTTCGAATCGTCGGCATAGAAATAGCCATAAGGTCCGGAATAAGCAACATCCATCGCCGGATCAGCCATAAACTTGGTGGAATCACCGCCGGTGCGCGCTTCCAATTTCTGGGTCCATGCTTTTTGAATAACATAGTTGCTGCTCACGTAAGCCTGCACCATCAAAGGATTGAGTGCCTTGCCGTCCGCACCGAGTTTCGCTTTGATTGCAACGGTCTGCGGGTCGACAGCGGTGATGGTATCAATGTAGGCAGTGTTGGCTGCGCCAACATTGTCATTGTATTTGACATGGGAAGCCCAAGTGTAAGCAACGTCATCCGCGGTTACGGGTGTTCCATCGTTCCAATGAGCAGCTTTCTTCAGCTTGAAGGTGAGAGTGGTCATGCCAGAGTCCCAGCTGTAGGGGCCATCGGCCAGCAGTGGATACACCTTGCCATCCAGCATATCGTACAGGTAGGGGGTTTCGAACATGAGGACGCGGGCATTGTCCTGCTCGGCAATCGCCATAGCGTTGTTACAGTTGGAAGAGTAGGGGTTCCAGCAGACAACGGAGCCCCATTGCTGTCCATTGAAATACAGTGTCTGGTTACGGGGCAGCGAGGCGGCTACATCGGCAGCGCTCTGGGTGGGGGCTACGGTGGGTGCAGGTGCCGTCGTTGGAGCCGCAGCTGCCGGAGCCGAAGTAGGGGCCGGGGTAGCAGCCGGAGCGCATGCGCCAAGCAACATGCTGACTCCAAGCAATATCGATAAAACAGCTATTAAGCGTTTCATCTTCAATCTCCTTTTTTAAGTTATGGTAGGTTTTGTTTTTTATTACCAAACGAAGCAACGAGCTTATTTGAGTCAGTAGTGGCTAACACCTCCTTCCTCAATAAATTTTGTGGTAAGTATTCACAACCGCACGAGTGGCGTAAAATGATTTCCGTGGGAAGTACCATGGTTCCCTCTATGGTTTGGCCTTCGAGGAGACCGAACAGCCGCTCTGTTGCGATCCTTCCAACCGATTGAATGGGAGCACGAACAGTAGTCAGGGGCGGATTCAAAAAACCGGCAAAGTCGAGATCGTCAAACCCCGCCATGGAGACTTGCTCAGGAATTTGAATGCCGAATTGGCGCAGAGCCTTAAGTGCTCCTATGGCTGCGTCATCGTTACCAGTAAATACAGCATCGAACTCAGGCCGGTTCTTTGTATCAAGAAATTTCGACAAGGTTTCGTATGCAACATTCCGGTCAAAATCGCCTTGAATAATGAGATTTTCATCGACAGGAATGCCATTCGTTTGTAGCGCTAATCGATAGCCGTCCTCGCGCAAGCCCGAATCTTCCTGATGGAAAGGGCCGCGCATAAACAGGATGTGCTTCCTGCCATGTACCTGAATGAGATGTTCAATCAAGTTTTTTGTGATTTCTGAATTTTCAATGGTAACGCTGGGGATATTCTTTAATGAAGATGGGGAGGCACGATGAACCAATACGATCGGAAAGCCGATTGAGACGTAATGTGCTAAGTCTTCATTGAACAAGCCATCTGCAAACACTAACATGCCATCTGTGTTGTGCGGCCCGATGGGAGGAAGGGTCTCTTTTCGGCTTTCAATACTATACGTGGCAACGGTCATGTTGTAACCTTTGCTGCGCGCCACACCTTCTATGCCGTTAAGGAGTGGAACGAAAAAGTCATTCCGTAAGGCGCCCAGAAGTAATCCAACTACTCGCGTCTTGCGGGTGGCTAAGTGACGAGCAACAGCGTGGGGTACATACTTCAACTCCACCATTACCTTTTGTATCCGCTCGGAGACTTCCGGTGAAACATTTACATTGCGGTTAATGTAACGGCTCACCGTTGCAACCGATACACCTGCTTCTCGTGCAACATCTCGAATTGTGATCGAACTTGATTTTTGTGTCACGAATTGTAACCGGTTACATGGTAGCACTAGAGAAAATGCGAGTCAATAGTGATTTTTGTAATATTCAAAACTGTTACAAATATGTTACAAATCCGTCAATTCTTATCTCTTTAAGCTAACTCAAGACTTCAGATGTAACAACTGAAAACGGTTGGACGTTCACGTATAAGAGCCTAATGCGCGATTTCTATCTTTATGGGACCCGACGGGTGCCGAAAAAAGCCATGAAATCTGCGTTTTCCGCGTTGATCCACACCCAAAAGCATGGTTTTAGGAAAGGAGTCGTACATTGGGTATATTGGATTATTTTTTGTGGCGCTGGTATTCCCCATAAAACGATTGAAGGAAAAAGTGGTCCTTCCGCAATTTTGTTGATGAATGCCTATGGTCGACACAGGCAATAACATGGCGAATTTAAGTCGCCGAATACCCCATCACGCCAGCCGTCGCGGCGAGAGCGGCAAGCGGAAGAGTCAGATTGGGGATCGAAGCAGGAACGCCCGTCACGGGGATTGGCGCAGGTGGAGGCGTAGCAAGAATGAACACTTGCGCGCGCGTCGGGGCGAGATGCGGCACTTTTTATTCGCCCTTTACTGCCGCCAATCTTCCCCACGTCA
>JBJKOR010000515.1:0-4873 GCA_046707185.1 Anaerolineales bacterium
CCATTGAAGGGAACCTGTGAAGATTGCGAATAGGGTATCTCGGAATCAGCATGATCATGTAGGCCGCTGGTTGTGCTTGCATAAGTTACATCGAGAGAGCAAATGCCGCCAATGTTATATGCACCAGGCCCGGAAATTGCAATCGAAGCCGGCAAGGCAGAACTGTTATTCCCAACCGCCTGCACTACTGCAGACCATGAGCTTGCCCAGGCAGAAGAGTTGCTGCCCAAACCAACAACAGCCAGCACTAGCACCAAAACAGCTAGAACCTGAATATATTTTTTCATATAAAGGATCCTCCATTTCTATTGGTTACTAAGGAAGCAGTATAACGCTTTTATACTTAAATTGAATACGGATTTGAGCCGGATTTACGGAACACTAAATGCAACATCAAGTTCCAAGTCTACGCGCAAATTAGTCTGGAGCACAATTGTGTGGCCCTGGACTTTAGCACCAACCGGGACTGTTTCGATGCTTGCATTCGCAGGCAATTGGATACTAATGGTGATCGGCACAGCCAATGTGCCGGGTTGTTTCTGAATCCGCAGGTGATATATTTTTTGAGTAGAATTTGGCCCAGATTGGATCACACTGGACGGCAATGCAAATTGAAAACGGGTATCCACAAACTGCCCGCCAGGGACAATTTTCAAGGTACCGAATCCCTGTACGCCAGGAATACCTTCATCCAATACATCCACCTTGGGAGGAACTGGCTGCTGCAAAATCATCCACTCTCCAGGAATGGATTGAGGGGTGGCTTGCAGAAGCTTGGTGCCCGCCGGCTTATACACCCGCAAATAGTCCCAGTAGCATCGATCTATCGGATAATATTCCTCGCTGTATGCTGGCTCGATTTTGGGAACGGTCAAGCCAGGAGGACCCGGAATGCACGGAACGGAACTCACCGCGTTGTTTTGATGAACAGCATCAAGGTTGCCTACCGGCGCTGAAAGATTCGTTAAATCGACATCATAAGTCAAGTTGGTTTTTACAACAGCATTGGTCTTATTAAAGCCAACGTTGGAATCCACCACCATCAAGAAATCACCATTCCCGGGGCGAACCACGCCATCCCAGCCCCGGCTGGCAAGGAAGGAGGTTAGAACAGGATCATCGAATTTCAATAACAAATGATGTTCGTTAAGGGCTTGAACCAAGACCTGAGCCAATTGCCTCCAACGCACATTTCCACTGGACACCTTATTAATCAAAGCAAGCATGATGTGATTAATGAATATCTTGTTATTCCAGCCCGGCGTGGCCAGATCCGCAGCTGTAGGTGTTTTCGCAGCACGCATGTAAGCGATCACATTGCTGGCATCAATCGGATAAGGTGCATCTTCCACCTGGATGGGGCCTAAAACACCAAGCACTTCCACCAGCAATTCCTGATCAAAAGCAATCACACCATTGACGGAATAGCCACTGTAGTAGGAATATAAATCTTCGGCGTACAAAGCCGCCTTGGGATAATCCGTAAACCAATTGGTATCACGGAAGATCAAAACTCGGCTATCCATGTATTGTTGAAGCTGCCAGGGAGCTGTCGGATAAGGCTTGGCCCACACATCCAAGTCGCCAGAATTTTGGAAATTCAGGTTGCCCACTTGACCATTTTGTAACAGGAGCGTACCCGCGGCCGTAATAAACCCGCCTGTAGGTCGCAGTTCATCCGAGTTCTGGGCCAATAAAAGATATGTTTTTGGCCCATCGCTGGTTGCCCCAACCATACGCGGCAACTCCAAACCAATTGTCAATCCGTTTTGCATCAGGGCCATTAACGGATCAACATCCTTTAGAATTACATCCCGTACACGCGGCGACAAGCGCGTCGTATCCAAACGATTGCGGGCGGACTCCGCTTGATTTAATTCGTCCTGAGACTGGGCAAGATATGGTTGTGCTTGCAGCAGAAGCGCAATTACGCGCGAAGGTGTGAGGCCAGACTGTCCGGTAGTACCGCTCAATCCGCTCAGCAGAGGCGAGGCGGCCTGATAGGAGGAATCTGCCGAGGCCAGAAGGGAATCCGATAGCGACATCAAATCTGGAGCCGCCGCAAGATCGCCTCCATAAACCGGCACCCAACTCAGCGAGGGTCCCAACCAAAGGAAAGGCTGGGTCTCACTTTTCAAGGTCGCAAAATCACGGCGCAATGTTGTCAATGCCGGGCCAGCTTGTTTAATCTGTTCCATACTGGACGAGGTGGATACCAAACCTCGTATCTGCAAAGCATCATTCTGTACAAGCGTAGCCTGCTTATATATTTGCCAAGCCTTGATACCGCCTAAAGTGCCAACGCCAAGTATAAATAAAAGCAAAATCAAAATTACCAAACCGACATTTCTTCTGGGTGAATGACGCTTACTTGGAATCTGCGAAGGCTCTATGGTATTTGACAATGTTTCAACTCCTAAAGGATGATCTCTAAGGTGTTCATTTCGGGTATGGATGGCATCCGCCAGGCGCTGAACGCCTTTGCGATGCCAGTCACTCAAGGTACTGGGCGGGGCAACTTCCGTTTCATCGCCCATAAGTTTATACGCAGCAACTTGCTCATCCGTAAGTGAATCAGCGCTGCGCCCAAAAACATAGGACAGAATGACCGAATCGATTCTTCCCCACGCGTCTCGCAAAGAAGTGGAAACCGGGGTACCAAAACGCAACGGCGCAAAGTACCGCGCTGCCATCAGACCAAACTCCCCCCACCGGGTATCCAGGCGCTTGCCGCGACGCGGAGGCACACTGGGCATTGTCTTCGAGAATATCATCTCAATGGCGGCAACCAGTTGCCGGCCCGGACTGGCATTTTGAAGACTGGGAGTTTGTGCAACGGCATCCTGCACAAATGGAAGAGAAACCCAGGAATGCAAATCCAGCATTTCTGGGTTATGAATATTTTCAAGGACGGCTATCAGCGTTTCAACGTCGGATTTAATTGCAGCCATGAGAACAGATTAATTCATATATGGGAATTTTGAAGGATCTGCGCCAATTCAACAATGTTTCGAAAACCTCGTTCGATCAGCCCAAACAACTCTTCTGCGATCTCGTCCACGCCCGTTTCGGACGTTACCGGATCGCTAATATCGTACATTTTGGAATCCACGACTTCCGAAATGAGATATACCTTGTGGCTGCTGGATGGAAACTCGATGCCAAGCGCTTCCTTATGACCTTTTTCCATGACAAGGATCAGGTCGAAGGTCTCCAACATATTTTGATCCACAACTTGGGTAACTTGATCCTTCAAATCAAACCCAAATTGACTGGCAACCTCCAGCGCATCGGCAGGCAGTTCCATTCCTGGAACTACCCACGTGCCTGCGCTTTCCACAATCCAGCCTTCGCTCTCGCCGGCTTGCTGCAGTTGTCTGAGGAAGAAAGCTGCCGCCAAGGGCGACCGATACATATTTCCAGTACACACAAAAAGAATGCTGGGCATGCTCCAGATTTATGGCGTTGCCGTAACGGAGGGCGTCCTCGGCACCAGCACCCATCCAGAAAAATACGTACAGGGGCTGTTAAAGGCGTTATATTGACTGAATAATTTTGGATCAGTATCCAACTGGGAAGCCATTTCTGTAGTGCTCATAACAACGCCAGAGGCTTGATAGGGTTCAAAAGGTGGAACACTGTTGACATCGGAGATCCCCACCGGGATAACAACAAACCAACCTGGCTGAACTGGCAGGGACAAATGATAATTGACCGCCAAAATAGCATCCGTCGTCGTCTGATATTTATTGGCATCCATATTCAAATTCTCGCCCCGTTCCAGTTCATGAATTACGAACGTGTACTTCGTACCAAAGGATGTATCCAAGCTGTGTCCACATGTGCCACTTGCGTACGGACTACTCGTCAGGGTTAAGCCAAGGGCTTGGGTGGCGGTCAAGTTGGGCGTGCTCGTCGGGGCTGAGGTGGTGGTCGGCGTGTTGCTGGGCGTCTGCGTCGAAGTTCTGGTGGGCGTTGGGGTCCTGGTCAGCGTGGGGGTTCTGCTAGGCGTAAGAGTTGGCGTGGCCGTGGTAAGCGTAAGGTTGACCGTAGGCGTAGAGGTCGGCGGCAAAGTGGGAACAATCAAAGCCGGGTTGGTCCAACTCGCCAAGGCCGTTTGAACCTGGTTTGGCGTTTGCGTGACGATATCAAATTGCACAAAAGTTGCAGAAGCTTGTGGACTGGCGACATTTTTCTTTTCGAGAAAACGGCGGCCAAAAAAGAATCCTGCGCCAAGGAGGATCAGGAAAAGAAATAGAAGTACGATGCCAACCCATCGGCGTGAACCAGGCAGATTCGCCCTGCCGCGCAATTCAGATGGCAAACGTCTATTTTCCGCCCGAAGATATACGGGGCACTGAACATATTGGTCAGTAAGACAAGCCTCGCTTTGGTGAGATAAAACAACGGAAGCGGGCGGTTTGGCCCGGTAACAAAAATTCCAATTGGATGGAAAAGCCAGGGAAGTGAAACGATCATCATGCAGCCCCAAATAAGGGCAGCGATCATTGACACTGCGCTCGGATGAATCATTCGGTGTATTTTTCATTGGTAAACAGAAATATTCCAGTTGTTATTTTTCTTCCAACACTCCCTTTGATACTCCATCATTGACCTTCGTATGGTCCTTACGGCCAAAGGAAAAGAGCTTACCAAACAGGGAAGGCGCATGGGCACCACTTTCATTCGAATATGAATAATAACGATACCCGGAATAATAAGGCGAGTAATGACGATAGCCGCCATAATATTCAGCCCGCTGGCGCGGAATGCGATTTAGTACAACGCCTAAAGTGCGAGCTCCCGCCCGATTCAACTGCTCCAGCGTAGCCAACGCCGAGTCGATATGGGTATGGCCGGGATAAACCACAAT
>JBJKOR010000516.1:0-2730 GCA_046707185.1 Anaerolineales bacterium
GAATGAGATAAAAGCTGCCGTTGCAAATGGGGCGCGTACGCTGGGCGAAGTCAAGATGGTGACCCGCGTTGGGATGGGCAATTGTCAGGGACGAATGTGCGAGCGCTCGGTGATGAGTACAGTCTTGCAGGTTCTCTCAGCAGAAGGTGCCACTCCCGATTCTGTTGGTATGTATTCCATCCGGCCGCCGCTTTATCCACTGCCGATGAGTTTCCTCGCAGAGGCCGATCCAGAAGGGTGACGGCAGTTTAGGTTCAAAGCTGTTTAATAACAATTTACAATTCTCTAACTTACATTTTATGCTTCCATGCAGGTTTAGAGATAAGTTTTTATTCAGCACAAGTCAAAAAGTGTAAATTGATATGCACTTTGCGCATCACGCGTATCAAAATTGATCATCAAGTTCCTCGTTGCTGTCGTTTATTCTGTCCTGTTCACTTCATACGCCTCTGCTGGCGCCTTCACAACGCCTCCCCAACGTGCCGCGGGAAGCGTCCCAAATTTCCAACCGCCAAGAATGGTAGCCACATGCGGTTCAATATCCATAAACGCCATCTCAAGCACATTGGCAATCCATTCCTTGCCCGAAAGAACCGCAAAGACCAAATTTATATCTCTTTCTTTAGCGTATCGACTGGCTCTTGCCAATCGGTGGCCATATCTGAGCGCCAGTGCCTCCGATGAAATATGACCCGTCTCTACTTCCAACCAGAATAAAACTTCCCGCTCATCTTTCTTTCCCCACGCCAGCGCGTCTGGAGTGAATCGGAGGCCTTCAAGCGTCACTTCGGTCCAACCGGCCCATATGGACTCCGACTTACCAAAACAAACTTTCAAATTCGCAGGCCACATTCTTGCCACGCTTCTATGTCGGTTCCCTTCTCCCATCCAATGTTCCTTTTCAACTCGGGAAGCAAAAGGAACGCCTGGTGATACATCCCAACTTCTTAATGCCTCGATCACGCCATTTCGACGTATTTCCCAGAATTGATACTTTTTGGAATAGAGGGGTTTGGATTTATCCACTACAGTTGTCGGATCAATATGAGTCACGTAGTTTCGTTTCGCAAGCGCGTTCAAAGCATTCCTCGCCGTTCTTGTGCTGAAGCCGGCTAATGAAGCAATCTCGGATGTTTGCGCTGTCTTCAACTTAGCAAGAACACGCAGGCAAGTCATTTCGTTTGCATGTCTCCAACTCCACCCCATAGACTTTGCCGCGTTGTTTCCGCCGCGGTTGGCGGGCCAAATCGCCCCCTATCAGCCGCAGTAATGACTTGCGATGCAGCCCCGTGACTTGCTCCATTTCGTTCAGCAACTGACTGCGCTCGCTTTTCTGTTTGGCTTGCCAGTATCGATTTCTCATCTTGTTCAGGTACTTCCGGCGTTCGTTCACGTCCATTGCATCTGTTTCGGCCATCGTTTCCTCGGTAACATTTTCTTTTGAATGAACGATGGTACTTCAGTAACATTATATTTGACAGAACGCGCCACCTTGACTCTAGTCGATTATTTTGGTATTATGTTACCGATAACATGTTATCGGTAACATAATGATTTTATGATTGGCGCTTGCAAAAAATGGGCACAAAACCGATAAATGCTGTGCTTTGGAAAGCTGTCATATGGTTATGTGGGTAGTTTTGCGTAAGTGCCAATAAGGATAGTTTCTTGAATCTATCGGCCAACAAGAAGAAGCGAGTTACTATAAAAGATGTAGCGGAGGCAGCCGGGGTATCTACGCAGACCGTTTCGCGCGTAATCAACAAGTTTTCATATGTTTCTGAAGAAACTCGACAAAGTGTGCAGGCAGCGGTGAAGCAACTGGGTTATCACCCCAGCACACTTGCACGCAGTCTGAGCCAGCAACGCAGCTACACCCTCGGTGTGGTTACTTTTGGTTTGAAATATATTGGGCCCTCACGCACGCTCAACGGTATCGCCGATAAGGCGGATGAACTCGGCTATATGATGTTAATGAGAGAGCTCGATAATTTTAATTCGGAAAGAATTGACGATGTCATTAATTCCCTGCTGGCTCGTCAGGTAGATGGGATTATTTGGGATGTGCCCGAGGTGGATGAAAATAGAGCATGGGCACAGGGAATAGAAAGCTTGCCAGTTCCGATCGTGTTTATGTCGATGCAATCAAAGCTTGGCTATTCGGTGGTTTCCATGGACAGTTATCAAGGTGCCCAGATGGCAACCCAACATTTATTGAAGCAGGGATGCAAGAACATCGGCCATATTTCAGGTCCCTTGAATTGGTGGGAGGCCCGTTTGCGTTTGCAGGGTTGGCAGGATATCTTGGAAAAAGCTGGAATACAAGTGTCAGATCGACAATGGGAGCAGGGAAATTTGTCATCCGCCAGCGGGGCCGTAGCGGCAGAAAAGCTGATCGCACAATTTCCGGAAATGGATGGGATTTTCGTTGCCAATGATCAGATGGCCTTGAGCGTTTTAAGTGAAGCCTGTCGACGTGGAATTAAAGTTCCCGAACAATTGGCAGTGGTCGGTTTCGATGGGATTCCCGAATCAGCAAACTTTTATCCGTCTTTGTCCACCATTTCTCAGAATCCTCAAATGCTGGGGGGGCAGGCTGTACAAAGCTTGGTGGAAATGATCGAGGCAAAGGAGGATAACCGGTTGATCGAAGCTCAATCGATTTTGATACCGCCGAAACTTGTGGTGCGTGGAAGTTCCAGGAATGTGGAAATTCCTACATATAAGGAG
>JBJKOR010000517.1:0-2666 GCA_046707185.1 Anaerolineales bacterium
GCTGTATCCACGAGTGGCGGTTGTCACACCCTGAATGGAAGCAATGCACTGGCGGTTCTGTCAATATTCACATATGTCAGCTATGCACTGTCGGCTCGCAGAAAACTATGGCCAAAACACAAATCACGATACCACTTGATATTCCAGATGTGCGGGTACTGCAAACTGTGCTAGGAGAACGCGGCGAGATTATCGATCACGATCGAAAGTACCAAGGCAGGGACGGCGTGCCGCAAATGTGGGAAATGGATCACGAAGCTGCATGGGCGAGATGGATGGGTCATGATCCGCCACTTACCCGTCTTGGGTCGTCCAACGTACTTGCGTTATCATCCGAATCGCTATGAATGTCAGGATTGTGAAGGCCATCCGACCACAACCGAACTCTTGGAATGGCATGAGGCCAATAGTCCACATAGTTTTGCCTATGATAACCAAATCCTATTGCAATTGGTGAACTCCACGCTGGAAGGTGTGAGTATCAAAGAAGGGTTGCCCTATGAGAGTGTGGCGGGAACGCTAGCAGTTTGTCGGAGAGAATGAAGCGGCGAGTAGTGATAAACTTCGGCTATGAGCCGAAAATTCAGGATCGCCAATTACGAAGAGATGTTGAAGCAGACGATTGAGCTGGGAGAGGCACTGCCTCCGAACCACTTGGCGCGTTTTGTAGTGGATGTGATTGCCCAACTGGATCTGAACAAGATCTATGCTCGTTATTCCCCGCGCGGGGGCGAGGCGTTTGCGCCGGAGATCCTGCTGGGGCTGCTGTTTTATGGGTATGCCAGCGGGGTGTTTAGTTCGCGGAAGATCGAAAAAGCGACCTATGAAAGCATCCCGTTCCGCTATGTGGCTGGTGGATTGCATCCCGACCACGACACGATCGCCCATTTTCGCAAGAGCTTTTTGGAGGAGATCCAAGGATTGTTCGTGAACATCTTGTTGATGGCACAGGAAGTGGGGGTATTGAAACTGGGAAACCTGAGTCTGGACGGAAGCAAGATCCACGCCGACGCCTCAAAAAGTCACGCCGTGAGTTACGGGCGATTGATCGAGTTGGAGATCCAATTGAAGCAGGAAGTGGCTGAACTGTTGAGCTTGGGAGAACAGGCGGATCAACGAGAAGTGGATTTGCCAGAAGGGCTGGTGGTGGAAGATGAGATTACCTTGCGACAAGACCGACTGGCGAAACTGGCGGAGGCCAAAGCGGTATTGGAACAACGGGCGAACGAACGCTACCTGGCAGAAAAAGCCGAGTACGATGCCAAAATGAAAGAGCGAAATAAGAAAGCCCGCAAGCGGCATCAGAAGCCCAAGGGACGCATCCCCCAAGAGCCACAGAGGGGACCGCACGAGCAGGATCAATATAACTTCACCGATCCCGATTCGAGAATTATGAAGAACAGTACCAACAACGGCTTTGATCAACACTACAACGTGCAGGTGGCTACCGACCAAGCCAGTTTGCTCATTGTGGCGAATGCTCTCTCCAATCATCCCAATGATAAGCAGGAAGCTTTGCCAACACTGAAAGCACTCTCTCCAGACCTTGGACGACCCGAGGCGGTCGCCACCCTGAAAGGGCGCAGGGCGTTGGACAACGGATACTTTAGTGAAAGCAACATCCAAGACTGTGAGAAATTGGGCATTGATCCCTATATCGCCACCGGACGCGAACCGCATCACCTCGATTGGCACACCTTTTTACAACAACAAGGAGAATCACCGGAAGACAACGCCAGTGCGATCATCAAGATGGCTTACAAACTCCGGACAGAGATCGGACAGATGATCTATCGATTGAGAAAATGCACAGTGGAACCCATCATTGGAATCATCAAAGAGATCCTGGGCTTTCGACAATTTTCTTTGCGCGGCCTGGCAGCAGTTGCTGGCGAATGGTCTCTCGTCTGCTTGGCGTTCAATCTCAAACGTATGCACATCCTTTATCAGGAACAGGGGCTGCTTTAGCGCGCCTGCTCGTTGAGAAAAAGACAACTTGCGATGATCCCAACGCTATATTTCATCCATTTTCACCAGGAGCAACGCTCGATTCGGGTGTGGGATAGCGCTCTCCATACCCATTCGTGCTTCTCTCCGACAAACTGCTAGGACCCAATTTAAGAACATATCTGCAAACTGTTCAATTTGAGGATTGGCGACAGGTGCAAGTCTTGGATCACTAAAAGGATGCTCTATGCAATCGTAGGAAGAACATTGGAATCCTGTCGTTTTTTCCAACCATGATTGAGGAAGGTAATCTGAAACAGTATGTCCACCACCAACTACATTTTCATAATTTGTATCAAACGCATGACCTATTTCATGAATATAGGTTTGTACATTTTGTGGTACCTGACAAGATGTAGTTCCCTGTTGAGTCTTACAGCCTTGACTTGGACCGTTGCCAATATCTATTGTATAGGGTCCGATTGCTGCTCGAAAAGCAGCCTCTGGAGTAATATTATTACCAATGGTTGTTGCCAATTTGCTCCCAACGTATCCAACTGCAACCGCGACATTCCACTTACCATCTTTGCTTAATCCGCTTGTCGTCACGCCATTCAAACCAAGGCAGTGATCCAACCAAGCAGATTCAGTGTGGCACCCGCCATTCCAATAAAAGTCATCAACACAATGACCAGTAGGGTCTGTATACTTGACAGGAT
>JBJKOR010000518.1:0-2889 GCA_046707185.1 Anaerolineales bacterium
GGCCTTACCATTTGCCGAATGCTTCGGAGTGCTTCCCAGCCCGATACTCCTCCAGCCGCAGACGATGCCCGCGTGGCAGGTCGGCAGGCAAATCGTCGAGCGGAAAGAAGCGGAGTTCGGCAATCTCCCGATCGTGCGTCCCATCGCTCGTGAAGTCGGTGGAAAGGAAAAGCAGGTTGTGGTCGCTTTTCCAATTCTCGAAATTGGTGTAGGCGCCGACCAGACTCAAATTATTCAAGACTGCGCCGGTTTCTTCACGCGCCTCGCGCCGCGCCGCCTGGTCTGCAGTCTCATGGCGTTTGATCCCGCCGCCGGGCATGAACCAGCCATCGATGTACGTGTGACGGACCAGCAGCACTTCGCCGTTCCGAATCAGCATCACGCGCACGCCCAGCGTGAGCGGGCGGAAGAAGAAGCAATAGATTTGCTGCGCGAGATAAAGCAGCCGCATCATCACTCATGACCGCGGATGGGATGCGGCTGATAGAGTTCTTCCAAGCGTTTGATTTCATCATCCGAAAACTTGATCTCCAAAGCCGCGATGGCTTGATCCAGGTGATCGATCTTGCTGGCGCCGATAATGGGCGCCGTGACATAAGGCTTGCTCAACACCCAGGCCAACGCGACCTGCGAACCGGATACGCCGCGCGCCTTGGCGATTTCCTGCACACGCTCGGCGACGATAAAATCTTCATCGCGATAATACATGCTCTGACCATACGCATCCGTTTTGGCACGCACCGAATCGCCCCAATCGCCCTTGCGGCGGTTACCGGCAAAGAAGCCGCGTGCCATGGGGCTCCACGGAATCATCGCCAGGCCCTGATCACGAATGCAGGGAATCATCTCGCGTTCTTCTTCGCGATACACCAAATTGTAGTGATTCTGCATCGAGACGAAGCGCGTCCAGCCGTGAAGGTTGGCGGTGTATTGCGCCTTGGTAAACTGCCATGCAAACATGGACGACGCGCCGATGTAGCGCGCCTTGCCCGCCTTGACCACGTCATGCAAGGCTTCCATCGTTTCTTCGATGGGCGTTTCGTAATCCCAGCGGTGGATCTGATAAAGATCGACGTAATCCATCTTGAGCCGCTTGAGCGATTTGTCGATGCCGTCCATGATGTGCTTGCGGGACAGACCGCGGTCGTTGATGTCATCGCTCATGGAATTGAAAACCTTGGTGGCGATCACGACCGTCTCGCGCTGGACGCCAAAAGCCTTGAGCGTGTTGCCGAGGATTTCCTCACTCACGCCTTGGGAGTAAACGTCGGCGGTATCGAAGAAGTTGATGCCTGCATCCAAAGCGCGCCTAACGAATGGCTTGGCTTCCTCTTCCTCTAGAATCCATTCGCGCCATTTCTTCGATCCATACGTCATCATGCCGAGGCATAGACGCGACACTTTGATACCGGTATTGCCAAATTGAACGTATTCCATTATTTGCTCCTTTTACTTTTCTACTTCGTTTCGCCACGCAGACGGTGTAGCGAGAGATTTTATTAGTTCCCCGTATTTAATAAGCCAATCAAGAAATCGTAGTATGCAAGATTTGGCATATTAGGTTGGTTATCTGTAAAAATTGTTATGCCGACATTCTGCTTAGTATTTCCGATACCCCAAAATGTAACAGATTTAATATCTGAGGATTGTCTAATAACTTCACCAATCACTTTATAAACGTCTGATTGAGAAATTATTGCGTTTTGAGATTGTGTTACCGTTAATTCTGTTATATCAATAGGTACGCCATACTGAGCGATTGCGCTAAGCATGCTTGACTCAATGGGAGGCCAGGCTGTATAGAAGTGCATCTGCATACCAACATGTACGTTTTTATAGACCTCCGGATCGCTTTTTAGTACTTTTAAAATGTTTTGTATTTTGGCAGTATTGCTTCCGTAATCGTTGTTAGGATTTGCTAAATGATCATCATTGTAATCGTTTAAAATTAAAGTTGCATTTGGATTCGCCTCATGCGCCCATTGGAACATTTTTAAATAGATATCATTTCCAAGCTTTTGATAGTATGTATCTGGAAAGTGCGATTCGTTTGGCTCATTAACAACAACCCATCTGTTTATCTGCATATTACTTTGGACAATATTTTTAATATGCGATTCTAATATCGTTAGTAACTCATCGTTCGATTTGTCTTTGAGCCAATCGGGGTTGTTTTCCGGAAAATATAATGGGTGTCCAGTTAATATTTGGCCGCTATAACGATTTATCATCCAACTGTCCCAACTTTGATAATCTTTGTTAATAATCCCCTCACTCGGTTCAAAAAACTTCCAATGCCAGCCTTCTATCGTATTTGCAGAAAACTGTCCCTTAATAAAAACATCCATGCTTTCTGGAATTTCAATATCAGACCCGCCAAGAGAAGCTCCAGCAAAGAAATCTTTACCCTTGATTGCCTTTATAGCTAAATCTGGGGTTGTTGCATTCCATATTCCATCTTGCTCAATGAAAATTGGCGTTCTAGTTTGCGGGTCGACAACAACCTCGAAGGGATTGCCTTGATTATCTTTTATGATTAGGTCGGCTCTTGGATCTCGAATCCTAGTTTGAATATCGGTTATATTGAATCCCTCAGCTGAAGCATATTGCTGAAGGGACTGAAGTACAGTTGAACTGTTAAGAAAATCAATTAATTGCTGATGGGGATTAGAAATGGTTACTGGCACCTGCGTTGCAGTTTGGTTTGGAGTGCTGGTGTGCGACGTTAGCGATGGCACTGCAGTCGGGCTCGGTGTATTGGTCTGCGATGGCGTTGGTGTTGATAGCGGAGTCGGTGAAGCGCACGATACGACAATGCATGCAAGAAAAAGTGCAACGAGCATTAGTTTCTTCATGTTCTACTCCCTTTCGTTTTATGCTCCTTTTGCC
>JBJKOR010000519.1:0-12954 GCA_046707185.1 Anaerolineales bacterium
CCCGTCATCGCCTCGGTGCAACGCTGGCCTTTGCTTCCGCAGCGACGATTTCGATTGGGGCGTGGGCGCTGCCGGTATATGAAATCTATAAAGTGGGCGAGGATGTTCACACCAAAACCGGGTTGAATCTTTTTGCAGATTTTGGATTGCACGTGTCGTTTGTGCCGCATTGGAATAACGCGGATGGCGGCGAAGATTTGGACACCAGTCGTTGCTTTATCGGTATGGAAAGATTCGATATTTGGTGTAAGGCTGTTCCGAAAGAGAATATCACCATCGGACTCGATGAGCATACGGGGCTTATCATCGATTTTTCAACAGGCATCTGCGAAGTCAATGGCGTCAGCTCGGTCTCGCTGGTGAGCGATTGCGATCCGAAGATGTATCCCGCCGGCGCAAAATTTGCATTGAGTGAATTGGGCGAATTGAAATTGCCAGAACCCATCGAAAGCGGCATCCGGGCTGACGTTTGGGACATGGTGGTCAATGCGCCGCCATTGGAGGAAGATAAGCCCTCCGAAAAAGTTTTGGAATTGTTGGGTCAACGTCAGCAAGCGCGTGCGACTAAGCAATGGGCGGAGTCGGATCGTCTGCGCGATCAAATCATGGCGTTAGGCTGGAATGTTCAAGATACCAGGGATGGTCAGAAGTTGGTGAAAAGTTAGCCTCGCTTCGAGTTCAAGATTTTCTCCCTCCTCACTTCACAACCAATTCACAACTGAATCCTATACTCCCGTTCAGAATTCACAAAAGGAGTGAAACATGAACGGAAATAATATCTTTGGTCGTATCGTAGCGGGGCTGGTGTTGATTGCGGTGGTGTTAGGCGTTGCCTTCTTCGCTTTCAACGCTGGCATGGCCCAAGGCGTGGCGACGAAAGTGCCGCAGTCTGTAACTCAACCCGGAACGGTGCCGTATGCGTTTTATGGAGCGCCTTTCTTCTGGCATCCATTCTTCGGCATCTTTGGCTTCATCATTGGGCTGTTGGTGCTGTTCTTTGTCTTTCGCCTGATCAGCTTCATCGTCTTTGGCCCGCGCTGGGGCTGGGGCGGACACTGGCATCGTCATGCCTGGCGTCATGGTTGGTATGACGGCGAGATTCCACCGATGGTCAAGGAAATGCACGACCGGCTTCACGGCAATACCGAATCCGGAAATAAAGAACAATAAGTTGGCGAAAAAATGCAGAGGCGGAAAGTAACAGCCTCTGCATTTTTTCAAATCTTCCGAGGAAATGAAAATGAACCTTCACAATCCTTTCCGCCGTCATACCGCCACAAGATTCATTCAGGTCAATACCCATCTATGTGAAGCATGTTGGAATTGTTTGGAGGTCTGTCCCAAGCCAGTGTTAGGCAAACTTGAGATTGGTCCTCATCGGCATATTCACATTGACGATGCGGAAAACTGTAATGGCTGCAAGAGATGCGTACGAGCTTGCCCTCATAGTGCCATTGAATATATTTATAAGCCGAAAAGTCGAAGGCAACTTCAAACCGGTTAGCGCCAAGGTAAATGGCCTCATAAAGGAGATTTCCATGCAATCCTATAAAATCAAACCACCCACTTATCTTTTGATTGCCATTTTCCTTATTGTTATTGTTCACTTTACGTTGCCAATTTTGACACTCATTCCCGCGCCGTGGACACTGCTTGGCATGATTCCGGTTGTACTGGGAATTGTCATCAATCTCAATGCGGATCGAATCTTTCATGAAGTGGACACGGCTGTCTGTCCGTTTGATAAACCATCCGTGTTGGTCATCTGCGGACCCTACCGCTTTACTCGGAATCCGATGTATCTCGGCTTTACCCTTACATTGCTCGGCGCATCCATTCTGCTTGGCTCATTGACGCCGTTCGTGATCGTTCTTGCTTTTGCTTTGCTGATGGATCGCAGGTTCATCCAAATGGAAGAAAAGAAACTGGCGGTCACGTTTGGCGCGCAATGGAAAGCTTATAAAAGCCATACCCGGCGCTGGCTGTAAGAACGTATAATTAGAGTAGTGGCGCAATATATTGCGCCCCTACAAATCATTATGAAAACCATTCTTGTTGTTGACGACGAACCCAAAATCACCCAGCTCGTGAGTGACTATCTCGAGGGCGCGGGCTTCGCTGTGCGCGTGGCACACGATGGCAAGACCGCGCTTTCGCTGGCGAAAACCGAAAAGCCCGATTTGATCGTTCTCGACCTTGGCTTGCCGCAAATGGACGGCCTCGATTTCACGCGTGAATATCGCAAGGTTTCGAATGCACCGATCATCATGCTCACGGCCCGTTCCGAAGAATCGGATAAGCTCATCGGCCTCGAACTCGGCGCGGACGATTACATCACCAAACCGTTCAGCCCGAAGGAATTGGTGGCGCGTGTCCGAGCGGTCTTTCGTCGCATCGAAAACGCGGTCAGCGGAAGCACAGAAATGATCCGCGTGATGGATTTGACTCTGGATGTGCCGCGTCTGCGCGTGACTGCCAGCGGGCGCGACCTCGAAGAGCTGACTCCCACTGAATTCGATTTGCTCGCCACATTGGCGCGCCAACCCGGACGCGTCTTCACGCGTGCCCAGCTTTTGGATGCCATTCACGGCGTGGCGTTTGAATCGTATGAGCGCGCCATCGATGCGCACATCAAGAACATCCGCCGCAAGATCGAAGTCAAGCCCAGCGAACCGAAATATATTCTTACTGTCTATGGCGTTGGGTATAAGTTTGCAGATAGGTGATGTCGCGCTGAGTGGAGTGACGCCAAGAGCGTCACGTAGTCGAGGCGTCCTTCGACTTCCGCTTCGTAAGCTCAGCGTCCGCTCAGGACGATGACATTATTGGTGAATAACCATAAAAGGAAAAATAAGAATGAAAGATGAATCCAAGCACGTTCAAATGAACAAAGCCATGTGGGATAAATGGGCGGATGAAGACACGCTCGATAACAACGGTCGGAATTCCAGATTCTTACGAGCCGCTCAAAGGGAAGTTATATCTCTTTTGAATGTTCAGCCGGATGTCCATTTTCTGGATATTGGCTGTGGAACCGGTTGGGCAGTAGGGCAGGCGGCAAATCTGGTCAATGGCAAAGGCTTGTTCTACGGCGTTGACCTATCTCCCAAGATGATCGCAAAGGCGAAGGACAATTTTAGCGGCAAGGAAAATTTTCGCTTTATGGAAGCCAATTCTGAATCGATCCCGCTGGATGATAATTTCTTCGATATCATCATTTGCACCAACTCGTTCCATCACTATCTCCATCCCGATAAAGCCTTGAAGGAAATGTACCGCCTCCTGAAAAACGGCGGGAAGCTTTATATCCTTGATCCACTTGCTGACACATGGATTGTAAAATTTTTTGACAGGCTGGCCAAGTTAAAGGAACCTGAGCATGTAAAGATGTACAGCACGAAGGAGTTCCAACAGTTATTTGAAGGGGCAGGATTTAAGTATTCTTCGGTAAAGACGAATTGGCATCAAGGGATACACATTGGAGAAAAGTAGAATTGCGAGATTCAGTGACCGATCGAAATATGGAACAGCCGCCTGATTCATCTCAACCGGAACCGCCAGCTTGGCACAGCCACGGCTCCCGCCATTTTGGGCGCGGTCGTTACATCTTTGACCATCGCCCTCCGTGGTGGCCGGAGAACGAGGAATGGCCGCCGCGCGATCGCCATTCATGGCGGCGGATTCGCAGGCAGCATCCTTTCTTCCGCAGGTTGGGATTCGTATTCGCAGTATTCAATATATTCAGTATCGTTATTTTTGCGGTGGTTGTCGGCTTTATTCTCAATGCGTTGGGTATCCTTCGTTTTTCCATCGATCAATTTCAGTGGCTGCTGCCGTTTGGTGCTGTGTTTCTTGCCATTGTCATCTCGATGATGATTCTCTCTGTGTTGAATTTGCGACGCATGTCCATGCCGCTGGACGATTTATTGGATGCGTCCAATAAAATAGCAGAGGGCGATTACTCGGCACGCGTCGAAGAAAAAGGTTTGCGCGAAATGCGTTCGTTGACTCGCGCCTTCAATTCGATGGCTTCCCGCTTGCAGGCCAATGACCAGCAGCGGCGCGCCATGCTGGCAGATGTCTCGCACGAACTTCGTACGCCGCTGACGATTATCCGCGGCAATATCGAAGCGATTTTGGACGGTGTCTATCCGGCGGATGAAACCCAACTGAAGTCCATCTTGGAAGAAACACAAATTCTCTCGCGTCTTGTCGAAGACCTGCGGACGCTCTCGCTCGCCGAAAGCGGTTCACTGCAATTGAAGCGCGAACCCGCTGACATCGCGGCGCTGATCCACGAAACAGCCGCGGTCTTCCATTCTCAAGCTGATTCCGCAGAAGTCAAAATGGAACTGTCGTTGATCGATAAACCGCTTTCGTTGGAAATCGACCCGGAGCGGATTCGGCAGGTGCTGACGAATCTCATCTCGAATGCGCTGCGCTATTCGCCGCGCGGGAGTTCGATCAAAGTTAATTTAACGGAGGCCGCTGCGGGCGGAGAAGGACGCGTTCTGATTTCTGTGGAGGATTCCGGTCCCGGCATCGCATCCGAGGATTTGCCGCACGTCTTTGACCGGTTTTATAAATCGAGAGATTCGCGCGGCATGGGATTGGGACTCTCCATTGCAAATACATCATCGAGGCGCACGGCGGTGAGATCAAAGCGGAAAGTGAAGCGGGCGCGGGAACAAAAATCTCGTTTACCCTTCCTGTATAATTCTGGTAAAATAAGCGCTTGTGGGTTTGGCTGGCGAGGCGTATCCTTTCACGCAACCTCTCTCGTTCGCTCGAACCAACTAAATTGATAATAATTTGAAGGAGAACGTTTTCCATGGTTCGTATTCGTTTTCGCCGCATCGGTTTGAAAGGACAGCCGTCTTATCGTATCGTCGCGGCTGACAAGGAATCACCGCGGGATGGCCGTTTTTTGGAAATCCTCGGTTTCTATAATCCTCGCACAGACCCTTCCACATTAAATCTCAAGGAAGACCGCGTCAATCATTGGATGAAGAATGGCGCACTGCCGACCGAATCGGTTGAACAGGTTTTCAAAAGCGCCGGCGTGATGGGTCGCTTCGAGCGTTTCAAGCAGGGTGAGGAAGTCGAGACTCTTCTGAAGGAAGCCTCTGAAGCTTCTGCCAAACGCGCCGCGCCTGCAAAGACGCGCAAGGATTAATTTTCTTAAGACCCTAAGGGTTTCTAAAACCCTTAGGGTCTGTGGGTGATACCTATGAAAGACCTCATCGAATTCATTGCCAAATCGTTGGTTGAGCATCCGGATCAAGTCGAAGTCCGTGAATATGGAAACAGCGACCATATCCGCCTTGAGCTGAGCGTGGCCGCCGATGACATGGGACGCGTCATCGGTAAAAGCGGAAAAGTAGCCAACTCGATCCGTACCTTGTTGAGAGTCGCGGCGGAGAAGGAAGGCAAGCAAGCCACTCTCGATGTAGTCGAGCCGCAGTAATGGTCTCGAAAAAGAATTCAAGCAAAACAAGCTCAGGCTCGCCGATACATGGCGAGCCTGCGTATTTGAGCGTGGGTTACTTGCGGCGTGCTCACGGCGTGCGCGGTGAAATGGTAATGGAAGTCATCACCGATTTTCCTGAACGGCTGAAAGCCAGGACAAAGGTCTTCGTTGGCGAGGATTTTCAGCCGATGAAGATTGCGTCAGTCCGTCATCATCACGAAGGATTGCTGATCAAGTTCGAAGGATTGGATCGGCCGGAAGATACGGCGCGTTTTCGCAACCAGGTGGTTTACGTCAGCGTCAAGGATCGTCCGCCGTTGCCGGAGGGGCAGTTCTATATTCATGAGTTGATCGGCTTCGATGTGATGGATGATGAAGGCAGGCTCGTCGGCAAATTGAACGACATCATACAGACGGGCGCAAACGACGTCTATGTGGTTGTGACGCCCGAGGAAAAAGAAATATTATTGCCTGTCATTCCTTCGGTCGTTCTGGAACTCGATGCGGATCGCCGTTTAATTCGCGTTCATCTGATGGACGGTTTGTAGCCGGAGTCCGAAGCGTTGCCGTAGCGCCGTGCGACATCTCCAGACTTCGAGTAAAATGCGATGACGGGAGTCATCGCACTCCGTATTTGATATGGACGATAAACGTTTCTGGGTTGGATTAACTTTAATACGCGGCATCGGTGCGGTGCGTTTGCAGGCATTGATCAATCATTTTGGTGATGCGGAGTCTGCATGGCAGGCTGCTCCCGATGATTTGCGCGCGGCTGGACTGGGGACGAAAATCATCGAGCGCTTGCTCGAAGCCAGAAAAAATGTCGATCTCGAAAAGTTATGGGATAAGATCGTTGCGCAGGGAATCCAAATCCTGACCTGGGACGACGAGCTTTATCCGCCGCGCTTGAAGGAAATCGAACAGCCGCCGCCCGTGCTGTATGTGCGCGGTGAATTGCTGCCCGAAGATCATTTCGCGGTGGCGATTGTCGGCACGCGCAGGATCACATCCTACGGCCGCCAGGTTGCGGAAGAGTTATCGGCGTTTCTGGCGGCGAACGGCGTGACCGTTGTCAGCGGTTTGGCGCGCGGTGTGGACGCAGTGGCGCATTCAGCGGCGATAAGGGCCGGGGGCAGAACGATCGCCGTTTTGGGGTCCGGCGTGGATCGTATTTATCCGCCGGAGCATCGCAGCTTGGCGGAAGAATTGATGGGGCGCGGGGCGCTCGTCAGCGATTATCCTGTGGGCACTGCGCCGGATGCCACAAACTTCCCGCCGCGCAATCGTATCATTTCCGGATTGTCCATGGCGGTGGTCGTAATCGAAGCCGGTGAAACCAGCGGTGCGTTGATCACCGCCGAGTTTGCGGCAGAACAGGGCCGTGAAGTTTTCGCGGTGCCTGGTAGTATACTTGCGCCGCAATCGAAGGGTACGAATAAGCTGATTCAAGATGGCGCTTTGCCATTGCTCACTCCTGCGGATTTATTACAGGCCTTGAACCTGACGCGCATCGGAGTGCAGAAATCCGCCAGAAAGATTCTGCCCGCTGATGAAGTCGAAGCGCAGTTGATGAATGTGCTTGGAAACGAGCCAATGCATGTGGATGAGCTTCGCAGTCAAACCGGCCTGCCCGTGGAAAAAGTCTCCGCGGCTTTGGTGATGATGGAACTCAAAGGAATGGTGCGGCAGGTTGGCGGTATGAATTACGTGGCAGTGCGTGAGGTACAATCTGGCTACTCTGCCTAGGAAGATGAACTATGGATGAACATTGTTATGCAGTAATCATGGCCGGCGGCGGTGGAACACGTCTATGGCCGGTTTCCAAGAAAGATCAACCCAAACAGCTTTTGCCTTTGCTTGGTGAAGAGACTCTTTTTCAGAGTACGGTTAATCGCCTGACTGACTTGTTCCCGATGGATCATATTTTGGTTGTGACGGTCGAAGACCAGGTGCGTGAGATGCGGAAGCAAGTGCCTTCGATTCCCACCGAAAACTATTTGATCGAACCCGCCCCGCGCGGCACCGCCTCGGTGATTGGACTCGCGGCAGCGGTGTTGAAGAAACGCGATTCGGATTCGGCGATGGCAATCTTGCCTTCCGATCATTTTATCCGCAACAAGGACTTGTTCCATTATTTGCTGCGCGCCGCATTCGATGTTGCGCGAAAGAATTATTTGGTCACACTTGGAATCGCACCGCTTTCTCCGTCCACGGCCTACGGATATATTCAACAAGGGGAACATCTGGATGGCGACTATCGGTATCCGGCATATAAAGTAAAAGGCTTTAAAGAAAAACCGGATCAGAAGACCGCGCAGGGCTTTCTACGTTCCGGCGGGTATTCATGGAATAGCGGAATATTCATTTGGCAGGCGACCAGGATTCTGGATGAGATCGATAAGCAAATGCCGGCGCTTGCTTCCGCGTTATCGAAGATTTCATCGGCGTGGGGAACGCCCAAACAAAATGAAGTTTTTCGTTCTCATTGGCGCGGCCTGAAACCGGAGACGATCGATTATGGCGTGATGGAACGCGCTGAGAATGTCGCCGTCCTGCCGGCCAGCGGCTTGGGTTGGAACGATGTTGGTTCGTGGGATACGCTCTTTGATGTTCTTTTACCAGACATGGACGGTAATGTTACGGTCAATGCCCCGCATCTCGCCTTGGAGACTAATAATACGCTGGTATACGGCGCCAATAATGAGCGTTTGATCGTTACTATTGGCTTGGATGATACAGTTGTGGTAGATTCGGGCGACGTGTTGTTGATTTGCAAGTCCGATCAAGCACAGAAAGTCCGTGATGTAGTCGAACATCTCAAGAAATATCGGCAGGAAAAATACTTGTAAATGATGATTATCGCGCTGAGCGAAGTGAAACGAAGTCGAAACGCAGTTGAAAGTGATGATTTGCCCTTCGACTTCATGGCACTCTTAGCACCATTCCGCTCAGGGCGATGCATTAAATTGGAGTTGTGAATGGAAGCTTATTGTATGAAATGCAAGACCAAGCGGGAAATGAAAGACCCCGTTGCACAGTTTAATGCGAAAGGGTCACCCGTAACTCTTGGTTCTTGCCCTGCTTGTGGAACAAAACTTTATCGTATGGGAAGAACGCCCGCTCACGAAGGGCTTACGCCGCCTCCCAAGCCGCAGAAGGTGGAAAAAGTGGAGAAGCGCAATGGCAAACTGGTGATCGTTGAATCGCCTGCCAAGGCTAAAACGGTGGGGCGCTTTCTCGGCAAGGGATACACCGTCCGGGCTTCGGTGGGACATGTGCGCGATCTGTTGAAGTCGCAGTTATCGGTGGATGTCGAAAATAACTTCGAGCCAAAATATCGCGTCCCAAACGAAAAGAAGGAAGTGGTCAAGGAACTCAAGCAGTTGGCGAGGAAGTCGGAGGAGGTCTATCTGGCGACCGACCCTGACCGCGAGGGCGAGTCGATTTCGTGGCATTTGCTGGAGGCGGCGGAGATCGAGCCAACGGTCGCCAAGCGCGTGACGTTTCATGAAATTACGCAACCGGCGATTCATGAAGCGTTCACGCACCCGCGTCCGATCGATATGGATTTGGTCAACGCGCAGCAGGCGCGTCGCATCCTCGACCGTTTGGTGGGGTACAGCATCAGCCCGATTCTTTGGGAAAAAGTCCGGAGCCGGCTTTCGGCGGGACGCGTTCAATCGGTGGCGCTCCGTCTCATCGTCGATAGGGAGAACGAGATCGAGAATTTCGTCCCGGTCGAATTCTGGACGATCCATGCCGAGTTCAAATCAGATGGCATGAAATCTGCATTTATTGCCAAGCTGGCAAAGATCGATGACAAAGACCCTGAACTGCCCAACGAAGATGCCGTCAAACCCATCTTGGTGGACATGGAAACTGCGGCGTATTCCGTGACGAAAGTCAAGCGCGGCGAACGCCGACGCAAACCGTCTGCGCCGTTTACAACTTCCACGCTGCAGCAGGAGGCTTCGCGCAAACTCGGTTTCACGGCCAAACGCACGATGGCTTTGGCGCAGGGACTTTATGAAGGACAGGATGTGGGCAACGGCGGTGCAACTGGTTTGATCACGTACATGCGTACCGACTCGACCAATGTTTCCGAGGTCGCACAAAAGGAAGCGCGTGATTTCGTGGTGAACAAATATGGCGCGGACTTTCTCCCGCCTGAGCCGCCGCAATACAAGACCCGGACGCTCGGCGCACAGGAAGCCCATGAAGCCATTCGCCCAACTTCCGTGATGCGGACGCCGGAATCGGTCAAGGAATATTTGGACAAGCCGATGTTCAAACTGTATACCTTGATCTGGCAGCGATTCGTTGCTTCGCAAATGGAAGCGGCGGTGTATGACACGCTGCAAGTCGAGATAACCGGGAAATCGGGTGCACACGAATATTTGTTGCGGGCTGCCGGTTCCGCGGTGAAGTTCCCCGGATTCCTGGTGGTGTACGAAGAGTCGAAGAATGAAGATGTTAAATCCGAGGAAGAAGAGAATGTAAAAATCCCGCCGGACATTGCGGAAGGACAGAACCAGCAACTGGTTCGCTTGATTCCAGAACAACATTTTACGCAGCCGCCGCCGCGTTATTCGGAGGCTTCGCTGGTTCAGGCCCTGGAAGAAGATGGCATTGGGCGTCCGTCCACGTACGCGCCGACCATTTCGACGATTCAGCAGCGCGGTTATGTGGAACGCGTCGATAAGCGTTTGGTACCGACGGAGGTCGGCGTCCAAGTCAATGAGTTGATGGTGAAGTATTTTCCGGGCATCGTCGATTTGAAGTTCACGGCGCGCATGGAAGAGGACCTCGATATGATCGCTTCGGGCCAGGCGGAATGGACGGAAGTGATGCACGAGTTCTATCATCCGTTTGCCGAGGATGTGAAAAAGGCCCAAGCTGAGATGCCCGTTACAAAGTCCGGGCCTGAACCGATTGGCCGGACGTGTCCGGAAGATGGCGGCGAATTGGTCATTCGTTATGGAAGGTTTGGAAAATTCATCTCGTGTTCCAATTTCCCGAAATGCCGTTACACCGAGCCATGGCTCGAAAAAATCGGTGTAAAATGTCCGAAGGATGGCGGCGATTTGGTGGAACGCAAAACGCGCAAAGGCCGGACATTCTATGGCTGTGCCAATTATCCAACTTGTGATTTCACTACCTGGAAAAAGCCGTTGGTTCAGCCTTGCCCGAAATGCGGCGGCCTGCTGGTCGTTGCCAACAAACGGGAAGCGCAGTGTACGAATTGCAGTGAGAGTTTCCTGTTGGATGAATTGGTTTCCGAATCTGTTTCGGATTAAGGAAGTGATGAAAAGATTGGGCTGCCAGCTTTTCACCACAGAGATCACAGAGTTCACAAAGATAAAACTCTGTGTTCTCCGTGGTGAGTGATTCAGGAAAGTTCATAGAATTTACCATTTCCCCTGAGTAACTGGTGATTGCAGTTTAAGGGATATTTTGTATAATTGATATAGACCCGCTCGAAGGAGCTTCCATGTCTTCACTGCTTGAACTTCTTTTCAAAAAACCGTTGGTTGTTGGGGCAGTAGCCCTGGTCTTGGGGATCGTCCTGGGTATCTTCATCGGTTGGAATACGGTGGCGGTGGTCAATACCACGCCCGCCGTCATGCGGCCTGATTTGCAGGAAGACTATTTGAGGATGGCGATCGATTCCTTCCGCGTCAACCGGGACCCGAACCTGGCCGTCCAACGTTGGAATAATCTCGGCGATGCAGCGGCTCCCGCGTTTTCCGATATCCAGAAGAATCCCGGCAATCTCGACCCGAACGTCGTCCGTGCTTATGGTCAGGTGGTACAAGCGGTACTGGGTCCGAATTCGATAACGCCTGCAACTTCCAGCGGCGGAACATCCACCGGTACAATTATTTTGCTGGTGGCCATTGTGGTCATTCTGCTGGTGGCGGCCGCGGCGGCTTTCTTCCTGCGGGGCTTGCTGTCGAATCGTTCCAGCGGCGAAGTCACGCCGACCATGCAAATGACGGAGGCGAATCGCGCAGCGGAGAAGAGCAAGACCGATTTTCAATCCCTGGGAGTCGCACCGCCCATTACTCAAAATATGACGACGTATGTTTTGGGTGACGACCTGTACGACGAATCGTTCAGCATCGACACCCAAAGCGGGGATTTCCTTGGGGAGTACGGTGTGGGCGTGTCGGAGATCATCGGCGTCGGCGACCCGAAAAAGGTTACGGCTTTGGAGATCTGGCTTTTCGATAAGAACGATATAAAAACCGCGACCAAAGTCTTGATGAGTTCCCATGCCTTTACGGATGGGACCATCCGGGCGCGGCTTGAGCCGAAAGGCGAACTGGTGTTGGCTGAGCCGCAGAAGCAGGTCATCCTTGAAACGGCCACGCTGCAACTGCTCGCCAAAGTGGTCGATTTGCAATACGGAGATGGCGCCTTGCCGGCCAATAGTTACTTCGGACGCATTACACTGGAGTTGGCAATCTGGCAAAAGAACAATAATCCGCCTGCTGCGTAGAGAATGAAAAAGTCCGCCATCAAAGGCGGACTTTTTATTTGGAAATTTGCTGCCGTACAAATGTCGTTGCGAGCCTTCGGGAAGCAATCTCCCGGTAGTTTTTGCGAAAAATTTGCTTGAAAGCAGGAGATTGATTTGCAAAGTACGCTCGCAATGACATCAAGAAATTAGTTTGTACGGTAAAGAATTCGGAAATAACGCGCTATTCGACTTTCAAAATCTTGAGTTTGATTTTTCCGGCGGGTGTTTCCGCTTCGACCACTTCGCCGATTTTGTGATCCATGAGGGCGCTGCCGATCGGCGATTCGTTCGAGATCTTTCCATTGCGCGGATCCGCTTCCTTTGCGCCGACTACGTGATACGTTTCTTCGGGAAAACTGGCTTCCTGAATCGTCACATGGGAGCCAATATTGACGATGCCATTCGAGGCGCTTTTCTCGATGATCACTGCATTTCGGAGCAGGTACTCGATTTCCTGAATGCGGCCTTCCAGAAAGCCCTGATCTTCCTTGGCTTGCTGGTAATCTGCATTCTCGGACAGATCGCCCATTTGAATGGCCGCGCGCAAACGTTTGGCCAGCTCTTCGCGCCGCGGGCCTTTAAGCTCTTCCAATTCAACCTTGAGTTTGGCTTCGCCTTCAGCAGTAAGGTAGGTAGGTTCAGGCATAATTCACTTCTATGGTTTCTCCAGAGGATCGAATAGTTTTTGATGTTCTTCGATGGCGTAGCGGTCTGTCATTCCAGCGATGTAGTCGCATATTGTACGCTCCAGGCCGCGTTTGTCAATGGACTTGCGCGCCGCGTCCGGCAGGATGGCAGGCTCGGATTTATACGCCTTGAATAGATCCGCAATCACGCGTTCGGCCTTGACTGCCATGCGCACCACGCGATAATGGTTGTACATGTTCTTGTAGAGGAAATCCTTTAGTTCGCGATTGCGGCGCTGCATCTCCTCGCTGAAGCCGATGACATTCGTCTTCAG
>JBJKOR010000520.1:0-1987 GCA_046707185.1 Anaerolineales bacterium
TACAGAGTCAATTTTGGAAGGGTGGAGGAAGGGGGAAGAAATTATTTTTCACTTCACAACCACTTTGTAAAATACATATAGGAGTACGAAAAGAACAGGCAATGCTGTTTACAGAGAGAACTTAGAGTTAGTATAGCAAAAAATCGAGAGAGGGCGGAAGTAATTTCAAAGTTGCAAGCATGGTTTCTCAAAGTTAAGGATTCATCCGCGCAAATCTAAAAAGAATTCGTGAAAATTCGCGAGGATTAGTATTACAGCGCAACGTTGCTCGCCGCGCAGGACGACAGCTTAAGCCTTGAGTAAAGATGTGGCAATCGCCAGAGCGAATTCCCTTGCGTGGATGTCGGTTTTCCTGTATGCTTGCGTTACAAATTCAAGGAACATATCATGACGCTACTCTTATTGATCCGGCACGGCGAAAACGATTACACAAAAAAACATAAGCTCGCGGGACATTTACCGGATGTCCATCTCAACGAGCACGGACAAAAGCAGGCCCAGGATTTAGCAAACGCATTGAAGGGGGTTCCGCTCAAGGCGATCTACTCGAGTCCGCTCGAGCGCGCCATGGAAACCGCAACGCCCATCGCAGAATCGCACGGCTTGAAAGTTGTTCAGGAGATTGGACTGATCGAAACCAATGTCGGCAAATGGCAGGGGCGCTCGTTGGCAGCCTTGCGTTTGACCAAACAATGGAGCGTTATCCAAAATGTCCCCTCACGCGCCGAATTCCCTGAAGGGGAAACCTTTTATCAATGCCAGTCGCGCATCGTGACCGCGCTCGATAAAATCATCGCGGCACACAAGCCTCACGAAGTGGTGGCATGTGTTTTTCATTCCGACCCAATCAAACTGGCCGTATCCCATTATCTCGGTTTGCCGTTGGACAATTTTCAACGGATTGGCTGTGACACCGGCTCGGTTACCGCCTTGCTAATTGGCAAAATGGGCGTACAGCTTTTGTGGTCAAACCGCCGTCCGCCATTTGAATTGAATTTCCAAAAATAAAAAAGACCCTAAAGGTCTTCGCGAAGCACCCCGAAGGGGCAGAGACCTTTAGGGTCTTACACAACTTATTGGGGATTCATACCGGTGTAAAGAGCGATCTGATTTCCGGTCGGATCTTTGAATACGCCCCACCAGCCAATCCCAGGGATTTCGGTTTTCTCACGCACGATGGTGGCGCCCAATGATTTGGCCTTCTTCAAGTCAGCTTCGATGTCATCGCTGTTGATATGAATCAACACTTCGCCGGGTTTGGCTTCGCTGAAACCGCCGCCCGGATGTTCGTCTGCTTCCCAAGTGGTGTAATGCATGTCAGGAAAACGCTCCGTCTTCCAGCCAAAAAGTCCCTGATAAAACTTGATAGACTCTTCATGATTAAGCGTTGGAATTTCAATATGGACAACATTTCTTTTAGTCATTCTACTCTCCTGTTCTAAGTTGGATAACGATGATTGATTCTAGAACAAATATTCTAACTCGTCAAGGTTTAAAAAAATGGTCACCTTATGGTGACCATTCATTTATATGCCTTCGAACAAATCCCGCGTCACTTTGAATTTGCCGTCAACCGGCGGATAAGCACGCATGAAGTTTTCGTACTCACCCATCAAGCGCGTCGCAAATCCCATTATTCCACGCCGCATCCCGACTCCGCCTTGAGAGGCGTGACAAGCCCCAGCCTCCGCCTTAACTTGAGAGACAGGACCAACATCCACTTTTACATGCGTTGGAAAATCGAACTCGACCAGCGCTTTGAGATCGATATCCTTATTGCGCCCAAACTTGCGCGGGTCCACTCCGACCAGCGGCATGAGACGCGTCGCAAAGCGCAGGAATTTGTGTGGAAAAACGTGGAAGTAAAGCGCACGCGCCTTAAACGGCGACCCGCTTTCGGGATGGAATGAAGCGTCATCTGATTTCTCGAAGGCCAACACCGTCGCTTGTTGAATATGAATGTGATCGGGATGACGATATCCGCCAA